>CAYUZH010000046.1:1315-7435 GCA_964449635.1 uncultured Candidatus Peribacteria bacterium
AAAAAGAAGTATGGTTTGATTATTATTGATGTGTGGATAGATAATAAGGTCCCTCTAAAATTTTTTGAACCTCTTTTTTGGGAGCATATTTTACGTATATTATCAAAATCAGGACAAGTCGTTTTTAATATGCTGATAGAGACAACAAATAAGGATGAACTTCATAAAGTCGTTCAAATTCTTGAAAAAAACGGTTTGATAGTTTCGACCTATGATAGGGTAGATCGAACCAATTGGGTGATTATCTGAAAAAAATAAAAATATTAATTTTCTTTTGTTTGATATGCACGAAGTGAAAATACTTTCTCAAGCTGACTTCCCAGAAGACCATAGTTACTTTAGGTCAGCAACACCTGCTTTTATGAAAACCTTAAAAGTAAATGATAGAGCAAATACGTATTTGATGAAAAATGGAGTAAATTTTTGATGGCGAGATGATATGTACTGGCCATTTCCAAGATATATCTTTGAACGAACAGAAGAAGAACCGGATATTAAATGGCTCAAAGAAAAATATGGATGGTTTCACGGGCTTGTTATATGGATTCCAGTGAGACGAAAAGAAATCCCAAGCTGATGGAAATTATCATCATATTCTCCACATTTTTCAGAAATGGGTCTTACCTATCTCAGAGAAGATTATTGGAAAACGTGGGATTATAAAGTGCGATGATCTCGTCGTCATAAGTTTTTTGAACTTTGAGGAGAGATTAAACTCGTATCAAATGATGAATATTTTAGATATTTTTGTGAATTTCCAGACCCATATCCTTTTAAAGAATTTTCTATCAATCAGTATAGAGGTATCGCAACCTACGGATGAAAAAACCTGAGAAACTATGTAGCTTTCTTACACTGAGTCCCTGTGGCGGGTCTTTCTGCTTATGATTACTGAAAAAATAAACAAAGTACTTTTCACTTCCTTGTTTTTACTCGTAGAGAGTATTATTCGTCTCAAGCAGGAACCGCACTCGTCGATATTTGGTTTCAAGATTCACTTAAAATATGAGTAAAATATATTGACTTTGATAGGCTCATGAAACCATGATGACCACAAAATCAAGTTGGGTATACTATTTTTAAACATCACTTTATTGATGTACATTTCCATTTTGATGCGTACTCAAAACTTTTTTAGGAGATTTAAACAATTATTTTTAGACTAAAGGGGTTTTTAATATTTAAAATCTTCAATATGTCTCAGTGAAACTCCCCTCATGTACTCAATACGTCAGCGAATCTTCTTTGATTCTGTTTGTTTGTTATCACATCCCTTCATATAGCTAACAAAGTAGAAACTCAAAATATTGATGGATTTACTTCCATTATAGCACTTCTTCTCACCATTTCCTGTATTTTTTCGTTTATTTCAATGAAAACAAAAAATTCCTATAGGGAAGAATTCTTTGAAAATATCGCTGACTATATTTTCCTCGTTTGACTTCTTGGGATATTAGTCGTGATTTTATTAATTGCATCTAATTATATAAAGTAACCAAAAAAATAAATATACTCATTTCAAGAAAATATTAAAAAGTTATTAATTTTTTAGTCTCTTTTTTGGCTTGTAAAAATGTAGGAGGGGAGTATAATGAGGAAAGAATATTTAAAGAAAAAATATGAAATACACTAATATAAAGGGTGCACTATTAGAGTATATTGTAAGAAATATACTGCTTAATTGTTGATTTAAAAAAGTAAAAGCTGATGATTTTTATATGTATGAAAGAGGGGCGTTGTTTTATGTTCATTGAAAATGAGCTGCACATGATGCTGATGTTATAGTTGACCCACCAATACAATTTCCTTTCTCTTACCCAACAAGAATTATTTTTGAGTGTAAAGCTTATAGTAAAACAACTTGATTACCTATCGTAAGAAATGCTTTATGATTAAGAGATGATATAAATAATTTTGAGATTATCACAGAAAATGATTTAATTGCGAGGAAAAACAATAGAAGAAAGTATTTAGCAATAAAAATTAGAAATAGATTTAATTTTCAGGTGGGAGTAGCTTCAATTAATTCTTTTTCAAAGCCTGCTTTGGAGTTCTGTATAAATAATAAAATTCCAACTATCTGTTTAGAGAATTTGTTTTCCTCAAATTTGATTTCTCGAATTAATTCTTTAAGTGACGCAACACTATCAGAATTAGATGAAGAATCAAAAAAGAGTTTATTCAATTTTTTAAAGGATGATACATCATTATCTATTAATTTTGAAAATTATAAAAATGTTTTGAAGGAAATTAAAGATTGAATTGATAAGGAGATTAAAAAAATATATGTATGAGTTTTAAGTTCTTGAGATATGATTTTTTTGAAAACTGAATTGGAAGAATCTGAATTTAATATTGATCAAAAGTTTGAGTTCACCCTTCATTATGAAGATGCTGAAAAACAGTATTGGAGAATGAAAATTAGAGATAAAGATACTTTTTCCTTTTATGTTCCAGAAAATATTTTTAGTGCTTGGAGGGAACATAACTTGAGTAAATCTGAATGACTTGATATTAAAAGGAATAACTTTAGTGAAGTAATTATATTTAATAAGGAATATTCAGATAATATTTTTTCTGTTGGTAGAATCAATAATCAATGGCTTGATAGAATAGATACTTCTGACGAATAAACTTTTCCCCACATTTCCCTTTGCCTTTTTAAAATTTTCTTTATAATGCATCAAAAGCGTTTGAGCAGTCAACACCTGCGAAGCTGGGGGAAGAAAGTTCTTGTCATTCTAAACTTGATTTAGAATCTAGGATGAGTAGAACCTCTCGGAGTTTGAAACTCTTCGTCAACAAAACAATAAATTAAGAATTCGCCTCGGTGGCACCTTTCGTACTCAAACGAACCGAAGCATACGATTTTTCGTATGTTTTTTATTTTCTCTTTTTATTTTTTTATTTTTGCTTTCTTATGCTACGTACACACACCTGTAATGAACTCACTTCATCGAGTATTGATCAACAAATTACGCTTTCTGGATGGGTCTCAAACAGAAGAGACCACGGAGGAATTATCTTTATTGACTTGAGAGATAGATATGGAATTACTCAAATTGTTTTTGATCCAAACGATGATAAAACGGCTTGGGAAGAAGCAAATACATATAGAAGTGAGTATGTTATCCAAGTAATTGGAAAAGTACGTAGTAGACCAGAAGGGCAAAATAATCCAAATCTCACAACAGGAGATATAGAAGTAATTATTACTCAAACTCGCCTCATTTCTCGTTCAAAAACTCCTCCTTTTGAACTCGACGGACATAGTGAAGCCAACGAAGAAATTCGCTATAAACATAGATATATAGATTTGAGAAGAAAGCGTGTTCTTGATAATGTTATTTTTCGTTCAAAATTTCTTAACTTTACGAGAAATTGGTTTACAGGTAATGATTTTCTTGAAGTTCAAACGCCCCTTTTTACTGTTTCTTCTCCTGAAGGAGCGAGAGACTTCCTGATTCCAAGTCGTATTAACCCAGGGAAGTTTTATGCTCTTCCACAAGCTCCACAACAGTATAAACAACTTTTGATGGTCGGGGGAATCGATAAATATTTTCAAATAGCCCCTTGTTTCCGTGATGAAGACCCAAGAGCTGATAGACATGCTTGTGAGTTCTACCAAATAGACTGTGAGATGAGTTTTGTTGAAAGAGACGATATTTTTGGGGTCGTTGAAGGGTATCTAACAGAAGCAGTTGCAAACCTCTCTGATAAAAAAATCTTTGATGGAAAGTTTCACCAGATGACGTATGATGAAGCACTTGAAAATTATGGTTCAGATAAACCAGATCTTCGTTTTGGGATGAAATTCGTTGACTTAACCGATATCTTTGCTGCTTCAGCCTTCTCAGTATTTAAATCAGTGTATGATTTCGGAGGAGTAATTAAGGCGATTAAACTTGAAGGACAATCAATGAGCCGTAAAGATATTGATGACTTAACAGCGGTTGCTCAAAAAGCAGGAGCGAAAGGACTTGCCTATATCATTTATGATGCAGTTGAAGGACCAAAATCGCCTATTTTGAAATTCTTTTCTGATGTGGAAAAAGCAGAACTTGAAAAACGTATGGAACCAAAAGTAGGAGATATTATTTTCTTCTCAGCCGATGAATTTCATAAAGCGATCTCTATCCTCAACGTTGTTCGTCTCTGACTCAGAGATAAATATAACCTTGCTGATAAAAATATGCTTGCATTTTGTTGGATAAAAGATTTTCCAATGTTTGAACAAGATGAAAAAACTGGAAAACTTGATTTTGCTCATAATCCTTTTTCAATGCCAATAGGAGGAATCGAAGCCTATAATACAGACGACCTCCTTAAAATTAAAGCAAATCAATATGATCTTGCTTGTAATGGATACGAAATCCTTTCAGGTTCTCTTCGTAATTATGACGTAGAAGCGCTCGTAAAAGCCTTTGAAATCGTCGGTCGAAGTGCCGAAGAAGTAAAAACAAAATTTGGTGCGATGTATGAGGCTTTCCAGTTTGGAGTTCCACCACACGGAGGATTTGCGATAGGACTCGATAGATGGATGATGATTTTGATGGATGAAGATAATATTCGTGAAGTCTATGCATTTCCAAAATCAGGTCGTGCACAAGATGCGATGATGGGAGCACCTGGAGATGTTGATGATATTCAACTCCAAGAACTTCATATACAAGTAAAAATAGAAGAATAAAGAAATAAAAAATCCCTCATTTGAGGGATTTTTTATTCTATAATGCTTCAAACTTCTCTTTTAAATCTTGCTACTTCTTCTTCGGCTCTATTTGCATTGAGTACAAAAGTTGAAAGTTTTTTTAATTCTCATGATAAAGTGAGAGGGAGAAGTTTTGGTGAACGAAAAAGGAAAATACACCCATTAATAGTATTGAAACGAATGAGACTTTTCTTCGCTTCTTCTAAAGAACTGTGGTTTGTAATACTTTGTATATTTGATAAAACTTCGTTTCTCAGGAATTGACAGAGAGAGATGAGACTTTCTCTATCACCTTTTTCAAGCCATCATCCACGAAGTTTCTCATCTTCACTCCAACAATTACTTCATAAAAGTATTTTGATACATTCTAAATCAGAGTCAGAAGACTCTAAACTATCAATCATAAAGGGGATAAAATAATAATGTTTAAGCATTATATACTAATTTATATATTTGTCAAAATATTTATTTATTCTTGGTTGCTTGCCGTGTTTTTTTTGATAAAATAGCCCCAGATTATCATATATTTTTCAGTTATGCTCAGAGAAATCAATGTATGAGGGATAAAGTGGATTGATTGAGTCGATCTCAAAAAACAAGAAGTCTATGAAGTTCTTGATAACTATAATTTTCATGAACTTGATATTGAAGCCTGTCTTGAAGAAAATCAACGAGCGAGAATTGATAGCTATCCAGAATACTTTTTCGTTATTCTTCATTTTCCCAAATATAATCAAAAAACAAAAATATATGAACTGAATGAATTTAATATATTCGTTGGAAAGGACTATATTATAACATTTCGAAATTATGGTTGAACTCATATCGATCAAATCTTTGAAAAGTATGAAGAGCTCAGTGAACTGAGCGATGATGAAGAATGAATGAAGGTTTCATCTGCTTTTATACTCTATGAAATCGTTCAAGTGATGCTTGAAAAAATGTTTAAGGTTATTCAAAATATACGAAATGACATTAAATATCTTGAAAAACAAGTGTTTGATAATATTTCTCCAAACCTTGTTCGTGACATCATGATCAAAAAAAGAAATATAGTGATTCTAAAAAATATGTTCAAGCCTCAGCTCGGGGTTATGACATCTCTTGAAACGGCTGTGAACAAATTATTTGAATGAATAATGGAGTTATATTTTGAGGATTTACAAGATAAAACAGGTTTTATTATTAATGATGTAGAAGTGATGGAGGAGTATATCATTTCTATCGAAGATGCCTATAAAACAATGATTGATATTCAAACTGGAAATATTATCCGTTTTCTTACGATATTTTCAGCGTTTCATCTCCCACTCACTCTTATAACAGGGTTTTATGGGATGAATGTCGATAATCTTCCATTTCAACATAGTTTTTTAATCGTGTTTTTATTTTTAGTTTGAACACTTTCA
>CAYUZH010000046.1:7535-9516 GCA_964449635.1 uncultured Candidatus Peribacteria bacterium
TGATACCAAAAGTTACCGTTATCTGACGTCCTAATGTCGGAAAATCAAGTTTTTTTAATATGTTTGTAGGGCACAAAATGGCCATAGTATCAGATGAACCTGGTACAACTCGTGATGTGAGTGAATTTGAGTATACGGATGAAGACACGGGTCTTACCTATATTGTCGCTGATTCAGGATGACTTGATTTTTGAGGAGAAATCTCTGATATAAAACACGATATTACTGACCGTACTTCAAAAGCCATAGAAGAAAGTGATCTCATTATATGGGTTATTGAATATGATAGAATAACAGATCTTGACGAGAAAATTCTTGAAATCTTAAGAAAGAAGAAGGTGAAGAACGTATTTCTCGTAGCAAATAAAGCTGACAATGAAGCTCAAGAAATGGAAGCCTACTCTTTGGCTGGATTTGGAGGATTTGAAAAATTCTTTCCAGTCTCTGTTTCACATAATAAATGAATCAACGAAATCAAAAGAGAGGTACTCGCATTTCTCAAAAAAAATAATCTTGAATACTCAAAAGAAGAATACGATGATTCTGTTATCAAACTTGCTATCGTTGGACGACCAAATGTTGGAAAATCAAGTATCATAAATGGAGTGCTTGGTCATGATAGAGTTTTGGTTCGTGATATGGATGGAACAACAAGAGATAGTATTGATACAAAATTTACTCATGGGGACAAAGAATTTGTTCTCATAGATACTGCTTGAATTCGCCGCCTCTCAAAAATTGGAACAAGAAATATAGAAAACTGGTCAGTGATGAGAACTGACAGAGCAATGCATAGAGCGGATGTAGTTGCTATCGTTATTGATGGTTTTGATGGAATCCATCAGCAAGATCTTTCTATCATCTCAACCGTACTAGAAGAACAAAAAGGATTGATTGTTGTTATCAATAAATGGGATAAAGTACTTGCAAAACCTGGAATCGATAAAGAAAATATCATGGATAGATATATCGGATATCTCCGCCAAAAAATAGAATTTATTCCGTGGGTATCGGTTATATTTACTTCAGCAACTGAGAAAAAAAGACTTGATGAAATCCTTGAGCGTGCGATTGAGATAAAAGCAGAGAGAGCAAAAAGAGTAAAAACTTCGATTCTCAATGAATTCATAGAACAAGTCACTTATAAACATGCACCAAGTGGAAATAAAAAATCACATAATCCAAAAATTTACTTTGGGAACCAAGTAGATGTCAATCCACCAAAATTTGTTTTTTCTGTCAATAATCCAAAACATTTTCACTTCTCATATAAAAGATATCTTGAAAATCGTATCCGTGATACGTTTGGATTCCAAGGAACACCGATTCTTATCGAACTTCGTGGAAGAGGAAAAAATAAAGGAGAAGTTGGGTAAACTATTTTAAAATGCACAAAATAATCTTGGAAAATCTCCAAGATTATTTTTATATTCCCTTTGCAAAAACGCTGTAATTAGCTACAATTAGTCAAAATTTCTTAAGTATACAACACTATGATTTTTATTGAAAACGCTCTCAAAAAAATTATTGAAAATATCTATACCCTCAAAGTAGAAACGATAACGCTTGCAAATCCTCCAAAACCAGAACTTTGAGACTATGCATTTGGATGTTTTCTTCTCGCTCGCGATACGAAAAAAGCCCCACCACAAATAGCGACCGAAATCAAAGCCTATTTTGATGAACATAAAACTGAATACGCTGAAATAGAATCTATGGAAGTAGCCGCTGGATACCTCAATATCAAAGTAGCAAATAGTGCGTTTACAAAGATGTTTTTAGATGCAATGGCAAGTGGAGAAATATTTGCCAACTTTGAAAAAAAAGATGAAACAATTATCGTGGATTATATCGGAGCCAATGTTGGAAAACCGCTTCATATCGGGCATATGTGTACACCAAATATCGGGCAATCTATCATTAATCTCTACAAAAAACTAGGTTACAATGTAATAGGGGATAGTCATATCGGAGATTGGGG
>CAYUZH010000047.1:0-9336 GCA_964449635.1 uncultured Candidatus Peribacteria bacterium
CCCGTATGTTTTATCAAAATAAGTTAAAACTCAATGAACAGTTTTAAATTGACTTAAACTCTGTTTAGTTATAATACAAGTATTAACTTTTAATTATTACCATTTATGAGTTCAAAAAAATATTTTATTATTCTTGTTACTCTCCTACTTCTCGCAAGCTGTGGGAAACAAGAACAAGAAGAAATAACGACAGAAGTTAAAAAAGAAGTACAAGGTGATATTCAACAAGAAATCGTAGGAACTGGTAATACCAAAGAAGATCGTCCTACCCCAATTCCTATATCAACAAAAACAGAAGAAGGAATCTCTACAAAATTTGTTGAGCCCACAAAAACAAAACTCGATACTCCTACTTGATTGAAAGTAAATAAAATTAATAAAACATATAAAAGTCCTGGATGAAATGATGAAGTTGCCTTTACTATAACTATGAATGGAGATAAAATCGAAAAAGTAGTTACTGAAAGCGTAAAATGAAATGATATATCAAAAAAACTCCAACAAAGTTTTTGAGATGCTATCAATGCCCAAATAAAAGGAAAAACTCTCGAAGAAGCAAAATGAGTGAAAGCTGTTGGAGGTGCAAGCCTTACAACAAAAGCATTTGTAGATGTTCTCGAAACTATGTAGTATGCTCTATACCCTTGAAGCACTCGGTACCAAGCTTATCATAGATACATTGGATGAGACTCTTAAAGAAGAGCTCGTCCATTTTTGTTTTTGTGAAGTAAAAAAGTTTGAACAAAAATTTTCTCGTTTTAATACAAACAGTTATTTAAGCAGAGTTAACAAAGGCTGATGATGAGAAGTAGATGAAGAATTTTTATCACTTCTTGAACTCAGTCAACATGTTCATAAAAATAGTTTTTGATATTTTGATATTACTCTTTGATCAAGTCTTGAAAAACTCTGATACTGATTTCCAAAGCAAGGAAATGAAAAGAGTTCTATGGATGATATTATAATATCATGAAATACCCTTACTCTTCTGAATGGGACTCATATTGATTTTTGATGAGTCTGAAAATGATATATCATCGATGTTCTCTTCAAGTATCTAGATACCAATATTTCTCAATTTATCATCAATTTTTGATGAGATATACGAGTAAAATGAAAACACCGTCTTGGACTTGAAGATCCTTTGGACTCTTCTAAAATAATTTGAGAAGTCATTCTTGAGGATCTGGCCCTTTGCTGATCAAGCGGACAAAAACGAAAATTTTGATGAAATCACCACCTTATCAATCCAAAAACGAGACAATCACAAAAAGAGAACTTAGCTGTCTTTACCCAACATAGACTCGCAAGTTTTGCTGACACTTATGCTACTGCTATTTTTGTAAGTCCTCTTGAAACTTCCTTAAAAATACTTGAACATACTGAGTGACTTGATGGACTTATTATAACAAGAAGTTGAGAAATATATCAAAGCAATACTTTCTTTTGTACACTTTTTTAAAAATAGACCTCCTTTTTTAAAATCAAAGGGAGGTCTATTTTTTGAACCTATCTATTTTTTCTTTGCAGGAGCTTTTTTAGGAGCTACTTTTGCAACGGTCTTTTTTGCAATTGGCTTCTTCGCTGCCACTGTTTTTTTTGCTGTCGTCGTTTTCTTCGTAGGTGCTTTTTTAGGAGTCACCTTTGCAACCGTTTTTTTTGCAGTTGTTTTTTTTGCTGCCGCTGGTTTTTTAACAGGAGCTACTTTCTTTGCTACAGATGTTTTTTTTGGAGCTGCTTTTGCAACGGTCTTTTTTGATGTTGTTGCCATATTTGAAAGTTAGAAATAAATGCTTATTTTGTAAGCAACTAAAAAGTATATCATTATGAAAATTTAATCAACTCATTTTTTAAAGACAGATATATTATTTACAAATATATTTTATAATCGAGAACTTTTACGAAAAATTTGGTATTTTAAAAAAATCTATATAATAAGGTTGACAAAATAAAAGTACATTTATAGGTGGTTCATTATATGTACCTCAAAATACATATTGGAGCATGTGAAAAAGACAGAAGCAAAACTTCCCTTCACACATTCATCGGTAGCCTTAAATTCTTTCCATTTTGTATATTTTTTATTTTTTTATTCTTTTTTATGAATAAAACTCTTTTTGTTAAAGGACTTCCTTGGGCTATCCAAAGTCAAGACCTTAGAGAAATATTTGCTGAACATGGTGAAGTAGTATTTGCTCGCGTACTTTTTGATAAGGAAACTAAAAAAAGTAAAGGTTGTGGTTTTGTTGAATTTACTGACGAACAAACAGCTGCTGATGTTATGAACAAACTTAACGGTTCAGAACTTCAAGGAAGAAAAATCTTTATTGATTTTGCTAAACCAAGAGAAGAAAGACCTATGTAATTTTAGGAAACTTCAAAATAAAAAGCCCTCTATTAGAGGGCTTTTTATAGTTATATATATGAAAGTACTTTATTAAGTGGATATTTTTTGAGAATTTGTCTTGGTTCATGAGAAGATAAAAAGTCATCATCAAGGGAAATAACAAAGTTGAGCGAATCAACTTCTCATCCAAGTCTCTCTACAAGATTTGCTCCAGCAAGGGCCGTTCCTCAAGTCGCAAGGAGATCATCAATCAGTGCTACTTTTTGTCATGCTTGTATACTTCATTTTTGTATTTCTATGGTATCTTGACCATATTCAAGGCCATAGGAAATTCATTCTGTCTCTCCTGGAAGTTTTCACTTTTTACGTATCATCACAAATGGTTTTCAAAGTACTTGAGCAACTTCAACTCCAAAGAGAAAACCTCTTGCATCAAAGCCAGCAACTACATCAGCATCAATACAATTTTTTGCTAATTCAAAACAGACATATCGAAAAGCTTCTGGGTTCTGAAGAAGTGGAGAAATATCTCGAAAGAGGATCCCTGATTTTGGGAAGTCTGGGTATTCTGAAATATATTCTTTGAGAGATATTTTTGGGAGATACTCTTGAATTCTCTGGCGAAACTTTTCTGAAGATTTTTTTACAACGTCACTATATGTTTGCTCTCCAGATAAGTTTAGGAGCATCGCAGCAAAAATTTCAAAACGTACTTGAAATGTTGTATCCGAAATTCACTCTCGTGAATATCGCCTTCTCAAAGCTCCTATATTTCTATTCCAATCGTTTAATCCAGCAGAAATACTTTCTTTTGTTGGGAAAAGATCACTAAAAAGATAGTTTGAATCATTTTCTGGGAAAAAATCAACATGATTTCAAGCTGAGAGAAGATTTACGAGAACATCTTGTGATTCTTTTTTTATTTCTTCCTCATCGTTTTGTTTCATCGCCTTTAGGAGTTCAGCGACTTCTTGATTGATTTTCAAAAGAACATCATCTATTAAAACGTGTGCCTGAAGTTCAAGTTTTTTATGCTCTCTTAATGCTACTTGTATGTTTTTCATATACATTATAAGTTTAAAGAATAATTATTTACCTGATAGAAAATTTTATAAAGGTTCTTCCTTCATAACTTTCTCACGCCCGTCAACAGGGGAAATCTGATGACACTTTAATATCTTTGTATCCAAGTGCTCTCAGAAAATTTCTCAAATTTTCATCCGAATCTCGACAGACACTTGCTCCCAAAGTTACATCTACCTTCTCTTGGAAAGCAGCGACTGTTTCACGAATTACTTTATCTAATGCGTTTCTTGTCGACTCGGAGACTTTGCTTTTCATAGCCTCAAATCTTTCTTGTGGAGTCATTTTTTCAAGCATCTCGGATGCTTCACGAGCTGAAATCATATTTTTAAAGTTAAAAAATAAGCACTCGTAGAATAGTGCTTATTAAAAATCTTGCTTTATAATTGTCATTATTTGTAACAAAAATATTTTTTATTATAATGTAATTGTTTTATATAAAGTAAATAATAATAAATACTAAAATATAACTTTTTGTTCCATTATGAATAAATATCTTTCTCTTTTCTCACAAATTGGTATCGATGAAAAGTCAGGACTTATCTATCTCTCACTTCTTGAATACGGAGGTTCTCCTATCTCTGAAATTGTAAAAAATACAAATATTCATCGAGTAGAAGTCTATAGAAAACTTCCCTATCTCTTAGAAGTATGACTACTGAAAGAATCAAAAGTAGGTAAAAGAAAAATATATATCGCAGCGTCTCCAAAAAAAATTGAGGAACTTATAGAGCTCCAAAAAGAATCATCCGAAAAAAGGATTACAGAACTGATAGAAAAATATGGAAATCTCGACAATAAACCGAATGTTGTTTACCAAGAAGGGGCGAAAGCTATTACTTCTATCTTTCGTGATATTGTTGAGAGTTTAGAAAAGTGAGACATCTTTTACCGTATCAGTTCAGAAACCAATGTTGAAAAATCCAATTCTTATCTCCCAAAAAACTATAGAGAACTTCGAGATAAAAAAGAACTCGAACGTTATGTTATCATGGCAAAAAAAACTGCAGACAATAAAAAACCTCGCGCCGAGCGTGAGGTAGCTGTTATGCCAGAAAGTTATGAACAGTTTGATGAAAATGTGCAAATGATTCTCTATAAAAATAAAATTGCTTATATAGATTTCACGGTTGAATCAGCTATCACGATAGAAAACAAAAAAATAGCCGATTTTCAAAAGAAGCTTTTTAAGGCTTTATTTAAGAGTTTAAAGAGATAAAAAAAGTCCTTTTTAGAAAGACTTATATGGTGGGTAATACTGGGCTCGAACCAGTGACCTCTTGCATGTCGAGCAAGCGCTCTAGCCAACTGAGCTAATCACCCAAAAGAAAATTTGAGAACGACTGAAGTCTAAAGAGAAAGAAAGGAAAGTCAAAGAAAAAAGAAATGATTGATTTTCTTTTTTACAAAAATATAATCCCTTCACTATTTTATTATTTGTAAAAAGCGCTTATGTTGAAAAAACTCTTAATTATTTCTTTTCTTATTTTCAGTACTTTTGATATATCTATTGCTCAAACGTGAGTACTTGAAAAGATATATTCTGACGACTTCAGTGGAAGTTCAAACTCTTGGTATTCTGTAAAATCAACGAACGCAGCTTGAACGGGGTCTGTATATAGCTGACTTGATAATTTTTCAAGCTATAGTTCTGTATCTGGAACTTTTTGGCTCGATCAAAATCATATCTATCCAGAAGGGAAAGGAACTCTTAATCTCTGGGCATTTACCTATCCAAAAGAACTCGGTCTCCAAAAACATAACTTTTCAAAAAATATCCTCAAACTCCGAGTAAGAGCCAACAACTTACGAATATCTCAGACGTCAAAAATTGGGCTCTGGTTTCAAGTATTTGATCCACTCACAAATAGATATGTTAACTACTTTCAAAAAGCAAATAGAGTAGATACCGCTCTTGGATACCCAGATATCTCTTCTCGAACTGGAAGTGTTTCTCTCTCAACTGATTGGGTAGATGTAGAGATTCCTTTTTCTCTCAGTGATTCGGACTGGGATTGTCTCTATTCAAGAAGCGATAAAACTCATATCTATGGATGTTCTTCTTCTATTGCTTCTGCTCTCAGTAGAGAAGTAAAAGATTTTTGAATATTTAACTATATGGATACAACAACTACTACTATTCCAACTATTGGGAGTTTTGATATCGATTCTGTAGAACTTTGGTGAGATACATCAAATACCATAGAAAACACTCCTCTTATTATCCATTCTCCTACCAATAATCAATATATCTCCGGAAGAACAATAAAAGTATCGTGAGTTTGTAATAGTGGTTCTGGAAGTGTTTTTATTGCTGTTTGAAATAACACGACAACAGCACCCTGTACAGAAGATTTATTTTCTGGGACTCTTGAATATACGGGAAATGGAGGAAATATCGCTGTTGCCGTAAGACCAAGTAATATAATCTGATACACTCAACAAATAAACACTCTTATTAATCCTATGAAAACCCCTCTCACTCTCACGAATCCCGTATCAGGATGATGAATCACTGGAAGAAGTATCCTATTTTCTGGAAAATGTGACAGAACAGAAGGGAAAGTTACTTTTGCCGTTTGATATGATTCTATCACGGTTCCTTGCTCAAATAGTGATACTTACGGTGGAACACTCAATTATACAGGAAATGGTGGAAATATCGCCTATGGAATAAGATCAGAAATTGATCCAAGTTATAGACTTACTGGACAATTTAGTATCAATACTGAAACAGTTGCACTCACTCTCAGTACTCCGACTCTCAACCAAGTTATCACAAATAGAGATATCACTCTTTCTTGAACTTGTAGTCAATGACAATGAGAAATTGTTATCGTTGTTGGATACAATGTAGCAAGAACTTCTTGTAACTCAAACAACACTTTCTCAGGAGTTGTGAGATATAACCAATGAGGAAATGGAAATGTGGCTGCAGCTATAAAATATACAACTTCTGCTTCTTATGTCGTTCAAAGAAATGTACTTATAAGTATCGCTTGAAATTAAATTTCATAAAAACTCAATTCTCTATTAAGTTTGTGAAAGTAAAGAATCAGAGTAGTATGCTCCTTTACTTTCTAAAACCTATCGTATGAAATGATATAAACAAAATATAGAGAAAGTAACTCTTCTGAATACTAATTTCAGAAAAGTTCTCTACACAGGAAAGCATACTCAGCTCGTCCTGATGTCACTCAATATCTGAGAAAGTATTTGAGAAGAGGTTCATACAGAAACTGATCAATTTTTCAGATTTGAAAGCGGAGTTGGGAAATGTATTATCGATGGAAATGAGTATAGTATCGCTTCGTGAGATGCGGTTATTGTACCAAGTTGAGCAAAGCATAATATCATCAATACGAGTACAACAGAAGCTCTGAAGCTCTATACTCTCTATTCTCCTCCGCATCATAAAGACGGGATCGTACGCGAGACAAAAGCAGATGCGGAAAAAAATACCGAAGAATTTGATGGAAAAACAAGCGAGTAAAAAAAGAAAGATATTGATTTCAATGCTTCCCTTCTTGTATTTTTTCGATTTTGTCGTATACTGAGGCTTGTCTCCTATTTGGAACAAGTATTCTCTCTCACCAAAGGCCAGTGAAATGTGAATTCATTATTTTACTGGTCTTTATTCAAACATACTATGTCATTTGAAAATTTAAAACTCGTTGAACCCATATTGAGAGCACTCAAAGATGAGGGATACACTACACCAACTCCGATTCAAGCCCAAGCAATCCCACTCGTTCTCGAACGCAAAGATTTGCTCGGAGTTGCTCAAACCGGAACTGGGAAAACAGCCGCTTTTTCGCTCCCTATCATTCAAATCCTCGCACATAACAAGATCTTTGATAAAAGTCGTATCGTCAAAAGTCTCATCGTTACTCCCACTCGTGAACTCGCTATCCAAATCGGAGAAAGTATTCGTGCCTATGGGAAACATACTGGAGTAAAATGCAGCGTGATTTTTGGTGGAGTGAATCAACACTCTCAAGTGCTCGCTCTCCAAAAGTGAGTCGATATCGTTATCGCGACTCCTGGGAGACTGCTTGATTTGATGCAACAAGGACATATGTCTCTCAAAGACATAGAAATCTTTGTACTCGATGAAGCAGACCGTATGCTTGATATGGGATTTATCCATGATGTCAAAAAGATTATCGCCAAACTTCCAACAAAAAGACAATCACTTTTTTTCTCAGCGACGATGCCACCAGCGATTACCGAACTGGCTGGGACGATTCTCACCAATCCAGTCCGTGTCGAAGTGACACCTCCGTCGAGTACCGCAGACAAAATCAATCAAGTTGTCTACTTTGTAGACAGAGGAAACAAGAGACATCTGCTTGTCGAGGTTCTCAAAGATCAGACTATAGAGCGAGTTCTCGTATTTACCCGTACCAAACACGGAGCGGACAGAGTGGCCAAAGAGCTTGTCTCACTTGGCATCACTTCTCTCGCCATTCATGGAAATAAATCTCAAAACAATAGACAAAGAGCCTTGAGTAGTTTCAAGTCAAAAGAGACACGTGTCCTCGTTGCTACCGACATCGCCGCTCGTGGAATCGACATCGATGAGCTCACGCATGTGATTAATTTTGAACTCCCAAACGAGCCAGAATCGTACGTTCATCGTATTGGTCGTACAGGACGTGCGGGAGCGAGTGGAATCGCCATCGCTTTTTGTGATGCCGAAGAAAAAAACTATCTCAAAGATATTCAGAAGCTTATTGGGAAACAAATCCCTGTTATCGATGATCACGCCTATCCTCTCAAAGATCATAATCCCGTGAAAACATCCAAGGAAAACTTTCGTCCAAGGACAGGAGTACCAAGAAATAGTAATAATCCACAAGGAGGTTCTGGAAGAAGTGGAGGAAATAGGAGTCGATTTAGCAAACCAAGAACTGGGAGATAAAAAAGGAAGCCGAAAGGCTTCTTTTTTTGTTTCATACTATAACGAGTCAAAGGGACTTTTAATGTTATCTCGAATCGGTGAGGTGATATGGGTGTATATTTGAGTTGTTTTAAGGTTCTTATGTCCTAGAAAATCTTGAATAATTCGAATATCAACTCAATCTTCAAGTAAGTGTGTTGCATAAGAATGTCTGAGTGTATGAACCGTTGCATATTTTTTTATGTTTGCATTTTTACAAGCTTCTTTAAATATCGTCTGAATACTCCTTTCAGAATATCATGCTCATCATTGTCATTCAAAGATATACTCTGTTGGTTTATACTAAAGATAATACACTCTTAAGATATCAAGAATTTTTGGAGAGAGTGGAATATACCTATCTTTATTTCATTTCCCTGCTTTCACAATTATATACATTCGTTTTGAATCTATATTTTTTATCTTAAGTTTTGTAAGTTCTCCTATTCTCAATCATCCTGCATAGATAAGTGAAAGTATAGTCTTATGTTTCAAGTTCTGAATACTTTCAAGAATATTCTTCACCTCTTCTTTGGAGAGAACTGATGGAAGTTTCTCTTCACCTCTGTCAGGGTAAAGCTCATCCCAATAAATATCTTTTCTCTCTAAAAAATGAAAGAAAAAGAGTTTGAGAGCTCAAGTAAGTTGTTTATGGTATGAGATAGATATTCATTTTTTTATAAGTATTCAGAAGTACTTTTCAATATCTCATTTTTCTATCTTTGAAATAGGGATTTTTAACTCGTCTAAAAAGTTAAGGACAAGTCCCAAATATGCTTTTCTCGTTCTTGGAGCATATCTTTTAAGTAGAAGCCATTCAGCAAATCAGTCTAGAGCTTCTTTTTGAGTAGTAAATATTCGCATAACCTATTTTACTAGTAGTTATTATGTATTTTACTTTACAAAAGGCAAAAATCAATATAATTTCGTTAATACTCCTGTTGTCAGACATATTTCTTTTGGA
>CAYUZH010000048.1:0-1210 GCA_964449635.1 uncultured Candidatus Peribacteria bacterium
ATTTCCCTTTAATATATACTCACCTGGGGAACTCCCTCGGGTTTTTTTCTTTCTTAACTGATAACATTTTTTATGATACTGAACCATATTCGCTCGATTTTCTCGGTTCGCGACTTAAGAAAAAAAATTATTGCTACTCTTCTTCTCGTTCTCGTTTATAAACTCCTTACAGTTATACCAGTTCCATGAGTAAATACTCAAGGGCTTCAAGCAGTAATGGAATCACAAAAGGGGCTTGCTTTCTTTAGTGCTCTTATGGGATGAGGACTTGAGAGTTTCTCGATAGTTCTTATGGGACTTTCTCCTTATATCAATGCAACTATTATTATTCAACTTCTTTGAGTTATCGTTCCAAAAATTTGAGATCTTCAAAAAGAATGAGAGGCTGGACAAAAGAAAATAAGCAAAATTACTCGTTTTCTTACTCTTCCACTCGCGTTTTTACAGAGTTATGGAATGATATATCTTCTCAATAATCTTGTGTCGGGAGCTCCTATTATGGATGTTACAAATACTTCAGTATTATTGACAGCGATGCTTGTGATCACGGCAGGAACAATGTTTCTTGTTTGGCTTGGAGAAATTATCTCAGAATACGGAATAGGAAGTGGAACGAGTATCATTATCATGGCTTGAGTACTTGCAGCAGTTCCTGGACACATTATGGGATATATAAGTTCAAATCAATATCCACTTCTTTTTGGACTTCTTATTGCAACTCTTGCTATTATTTACGTGATTATAAAATTTACAGAAGGAAATAGAAGATTACCTATTATTTATACAAGAACTGGAAGAGAAGAAAAATCATATTTCCCAATCCGTGTAAACCAAGCAGGAATGGTGCCAATTATCTTTGCTATATCACTTGTTACATTTCCAGCAATACTTGGTCAAATCTTTTCAAATACGACAAATACAAATCTTCAAACAGTAGGGAAATTTATGATGGAGCATTTTAGTATGCAAAATCCTTCTTGGGTTTTTATAGCGGTCTACTTCTTTCTTGTTCTTGGTTTTTCTTTCTTTTATGTCTCTGTTACTTTCAATACTGAAAATATAGCAGAAAGCATACAAAAGAAAGGATGATATGTTCCTTGAATTCGTCCAGGAAATGATACTTCAGACTATCTTACAAAAGTATCGAGCCATTTAAATTTATTCTGAGGTTGATTTCTCGCCCTTATTGCTGTTATGCCCTATGTTATAT
>CAYUZH010000048.1:1220-9329 GCA_964449635.1 uncultured Candidatus Peribacteria bacterium
CAAACGATAGATTTTATTATATCGGCTTCAGGACTTATAATAATTGTTTCTGTTATTCTTGATTTGATACGTAAAGTTGATGCTGAAATGAAAATGTTTGATTACAGTAAATATAAATAATATTGATATCAATAAAAACTCTTTCAATTTTGAAAGAGTTTTTTAATATTTTTTTGAAATTTCTCGAATTTTTATACAATTCTTATACAATTCTTATATTACTTTGCCTTACGGATATATATGCAATATAAAATTCCAGTTCAGATAGAAAATGATGATCCAATTCTTCTCTGATTTAGTTTAAAAGACCTCACAATCATTATGATAGGTTGAGGAATAGGATATATGATTTTTAATTCTCTTTGACCAAAAGTTTGAGCAGAGGTTGCTTTTATTCCAGCCATTATACCAATAATCACTGCTGTTATAGTTGTAAAATTCAATATTGCAGGTATGCGCTTTATTACATTTCTTCTTTCAGCGCTCAGATTTAACATAAATCCAAAAGAAAGAATTTGGTTTAATACGGTCGATAGTTACCAGCCGATAGATATAGGGTTCCTTTCTAACATAGAGGAAAAACAAGAAGAAAAAGTGGATTTCACTAATAAAATGGATAAGATTAAAACAATAGAAGAGCAATTAAAAAAGATTTAGTTTATAACACGTTTGAGTGTGGTAGTAAAAACAAAAAGAACCCCTGGTCCACAAGGACAAGATGGGACAACCCAAAGACACCTCCCATTTTCTCAAATCAGAGAAAATGTGATTATTATGAAAGATGGAAGTGCTCGTGTTGTTTTAAAATGTACAACGATAAATTTTCTTCTGAAGAGTACAGAAGAACAAGATAGTATTATTATCAGTTTTCAACGATTTTTGAATTCTCTCGATTTTCCAGTGCAGATTATGGTGAGATCTTCAAAACTTGATATAAATGGATATCTTGATAGGCTCCAAATGATGGCAGTAAAACAACAAAATTCTCTTTTACAGAACCAAACATATGAGTACATAGAATACTTGAGAAAGCTTGTAGAAGTAGCTCAAATAATGAAAAAAGAGTTCTATGTTGTTGTTCCATATGATACAATTGAAGGAAAAAGTGTAAGAGATACAGATTTTCTCGGACCAATAAAAAGTTTTTGGAGATCAATCAATGGAGCAATAGATGTCAATGGACTTCGCTCTCAGATTCGCAATTTTGCAAACATGAAAAAAGGAGTTTTCCAAAGAGTAAATTCTGTTAAAACGGCCCTAGAAGCTATAGGAATTCGTTGAACCCCTCTTGAAAAGGCAGAACTTATAAAATTTCTTACAGAGTATTATAATCCAAGCCTTGATAATATTACTCCCGTAAAGGAGGTAGATTGAAAATATAATATAATTTGATAATGCTATGAAAAAGAAACTTATAACAATACTGATAACCTTATTTATTACTTATCCTTCATACGTACTTGCTGCAAATGATGGAAATGTTCTCTGATTAAGTGATACTAAAATTAGGAATGGAGATATTACTATCAAAGATATCCCTACTATTATTATGAATGCCGTAAACTTTTTTATGTCGTTTGCTGGATGAATTGCTGTTATGATGATTATTGTTTGAGCCTACCAAATGCAATTCTGATCACTTTCTTCTGATAAATCAAAATGAAAAAGAACCATTATGCTCGCTCTTACTGGATTTGCATTGGCTGCTTTGTCTTGGTTAATAGTAAAATTTATAATTGATAACTTTTCTTAAAAATGTGAGAAGTTTTATATAGTTGGAGATTTTCAAGTAAAAAAGAACGTTCAGCTGTTTGGTATATGATAGCACTTTCAGTAGTTATAGGAATAGTTATATGGGGCTTTATAACAAGACAGTATGGACTCAGTCTCGTCCTTCTTCTCGCAGCATGAATAGTTTTTTATGTAGAAAATAATTCTGAGGATGAAGTTTCCGTAAATATTACAGAAACAGGGATTCAACTTGCAGATTCGTTTTATGACTTTTCAAAAATAAATCAGTATATATTTATGACAAATGGAAACCAAACAGTAATGGTCCGATTTTTTATAAATAAATGACGTTCAAATCGTTTTCTTGATATTGATATTGATTCTCAAATAACTCAAGATTTAAAAAGTATTCTTCCAAACTTCTTGCCAGAAGGGCAAGCTCAAGAGTTAAGTATTACAGATAAAATTATTCATTTGTTTAATCTTTAAAATATGAGAATACTCCTTTCTATCGTTCTTAATGCTTTGATACTCTTTTGTATAACTCTATTTTTATCTCCAAATCCAGAACTTGGTTTATGAGCTGGAGTACAGTTATGATGTTGAAGTTGTTCATATTTTTCACTAGAGGCATGGAAAATATTTATAATAGGATGAGTAATCCTTTGAATTATAAATGTTCTGATTCGTCCTGTTTTAAAGCTCCTAAGTCTTCCTCTCTTTCTTCTCTTCCTTTGATTTACAACATTTATAGTAAATGGGGTCCTTTTAAAACTATTTAGCTATATAATGAATGATATACTGCTGATTCCTGGGATATCCTATACCATAGACGGGTGGGTAAATTTTGTAATTGCTGTTGCAATTTTTACACTTTTGAATATGGTATATCCGCTTTTATTTTTTAAGAAATAAGGAAGATGTCTTTATACGACTTTCTTAAGGTTTTTCATATCATTGTAAGTTTACTTTTGATACTTGTTGTTTTGATGCAAAATAAAAACGCAAACCTTAATCTCGCAAGTATGAGTAGTGGAATGAATGCAGTAACAAGAAGATGACCAGAAAAAGTTCTTCACCAAGCAACTATTATACTTGGATTTCTTTTTGTATCTATTTCAATACTGTTCTTTGTGCTTTATTAAAATATTATGCTTGATCGAGAGCAAATCATTCCCAAAATAAAAAAATACGTGCTATATATAAGTATAGTGTTTTTTTTCTCAAGTTTTATTCATTTGGCTTACTTATACCTTTTTAGTAACTCAAAAAATATCGCTCTGAATGGATGAAGTCTATCAGAGGCAATTATTGGGGATTTTCCTCATTTGAATCCACTTGTCTCATGATCAGACTATAATAAATATATTATCCATGCTCTCTACCGTTCTCTTTTGAGGTACGATTCGAAAGAGAAGAAGTTTGTAGGTGATATAACCAGTTGTGATATTAAAAACTTACAGTTCGTTGAGTGTTTTCTTAATGATAGTGTAAAATGGTCAGATGGAACGGATATAACAACTAAAGATATTATTAGTACTTTTTCTCTTATTAAGAAGACTCAAGTAAATCCTGTTATTAGTTCCTTGCTTTCAGAGACTGAAGTAGAAGATAAAGCAACTTCAGTTATTTTTCGTACAAAAAAAAGTGATATTAATTTTTTGAATATATTTCTTCAGCCAATTATATCAGAAAAATCTATTAATAGTCTTTCTGAAGAAGAGGTTACTGGAAAGTTTCCAATAGAAGGAATGTTATATTCTTGACCATATATTGTTGACTCTATATGACAAGATGAAAATCTATGAATAAAAAAACTAACTCTTAGCAAAAATAAATCTTTCCCTGAGAATCAATTTATTATCGATAAGATAGTATTTAAAGTATTTAACGATACTCCTCATTTTCTTAAACACAAAGATTCTATAAATATTTTTAATGATAAAGTAAGTCTTATAGGAGATACTTTGCCGAGACTTTCTGTCTTTGAATATACGCTTCCTCAGTATGTGTCTGTTTTTATTAATTCAGAGAAAATTTCAGATATTTCTCTAAGGAAACACTTACTAAGCTTGATAGAAAGAGAAAATATTATAAAACTGCTCGGAGAAAAGAATTTTCAAGAAGTAAAAAACCCATATCTCTCGGATATATCCATAGATGTTCTTTCAAATGAAAAAAATGTTGAAAATCTTCTTAAAAGAAGTTGATACTTTAAAAAAGAAGAGCTTGCAAAAGAAATTCTGAGTAAAGCAGATACTCAAATAAAGAATAATTTAGCTCCAAAGTCAGAAATAGATATACAAAAACAGGCAAATATTGTTTTTGCTCCTTCATCAAATATGTATAATTTTATTTCAGAGGATGATATATTACTAAAATGAAAAGTAAACGATCCAAAAATAGACACTATATACATAAATGACTACAAACTCAAGTGATTCCGTTCAGGAGATGGGGAATTTATTTACAGGTTAAAACAAAACTGATTTAATACGATAAAAGAAGGAAAGAATACTTACAAAATAATTTTTGAAAGATCTTGAAAAAAAGAAATGGTCGATCAAGTGGTGTATTACTTTTATAAAGATACAAATCTTCTCGAAGCAGAAAAGAAAAAATTAACCACCCCTCTACAATGAGTTGTTTCTACATGAGCAACCCTTCCTCAAGAAAATAAGGAAAAAATAGAGGCTATCAAAAAAATCGACTTACTTGATGGAAAATTTCTATACAACAAAAATTTAGAGAAGTTGAGTTTTAATCTTCTTTACGCAGATACTGATAAGTATATTTCTGATACTGCAAAAAGCATTCAAGCTCAATTAGAACAAGCTTGAATAGGAGTAAATTTAGAGTGAGTTGATGTGAATCAACTCAATAAAAAACTCTTAAAATGAAATAAAGACTATGATTTTATTCTTGTATGAGTAAATTTATGATACTTTGAGAATAACATTTTCCCATACTTTCACAGTAGCCAAGTAAAAGAAGGTTATAACTTCTCAAATTTTAAGAAACTTTGATTAGATATAGCTTTGGAAGACTTAAAGTCTTCAAATATGACACAAGAAAAAATTATCGAAGGGGAGAAAAAGGTTCTGAATATAATCAAACAAGAAGCCATAGTAAAAACACTCTATACTCCTATTATCAAACAACTAGTAGATAAAAATATAAAAAATTATTCAATCCCAGGGAAACTTATGGATGACACTTTGCGTTTTTGAGGATTAAGAGATGCGTATATATTACAAAAACGAATTATCAATTATTCTGAAAAATCAATCACAGGTTTTTTTGTATTTATTTGGAAAAGTTTATTTTTATAGACAGAAGTTATGAATGTAATCAAGGAGCATATCATAACTCCAGCTTGGAATTTGGTGAAAGAAGATGTAAAAATAAAGAAAATGTATTTTCTTCCAGGTCTTCTTTGAGTCATATTTTTAACGGTAATCCTTGTCTATCAAACAATATATACATACGTAGTTATATTTAACAAAAAAGAACAAGTACTTGAACTCATCTTAAAATTTTTTCACTCTGACTACTTTCTAGAAGTATCAATATGACTTGCTTCCATCTTTTTTATTAACTTCTTCATACTTCCAATTTTTGAATGAGCTCTTATTAGTTATATAAATAAAAAATCAGCGAATGGAAATGCCAGTTCATCAGATGCCCTTTGAGTAGGAATATTTAACTTCTTCCCTCTTCTCGAATATTCTTCCATTTTTAGTGAATTCAAACTCATAACGATTATAAATGTCTATTTATTCTTACTAAGATTTATAGGGCTCGATTATATAGGATATTTAAATTATTCTCTCATAGGAGCGATAATTTTTTCTTTTATTATTAATGTTCTTTTCGCATATACAAAATATTCTATTGTAATAGAAGGAAAAAGTGTTCTTGGGGCGATAGGAGTTTCTTCAAAAATGGCGATTTTAAACCCGAAAATCACGGTAAAACTTTATTTTCTTATGTTTGTTTTGAACTTACGAGTCTTTGTAAACTTCATTATATTTCTTTTGTTTCCAGTTATTATTTTTAGTGCTATTTTATACATAACATCACAGATTTTTCTTTTGATTGCTCTTGTTATCCTCTGAATTCTTTTCTTTTGATTTATTATATTTCTTGCATATATGTCTACCGTTCTCGAAATATTTAAGGCGACTATATGGTATTTTGCTTATGAAGAGAGTAAAAAGAAACTTTCAGATCATCCAGGTGATGACTGACATCACTGAGATTCACATCACCACGATGATACACACCATGGAGACTCACATCATCACTAAAAAAACCGAGAGATACTCGGTTTTTATAATACATTGAGAAAATATTTAGAATAGTACTTCTTGAAATTCTCCAACGAAGAGAGTATAACTGATATATCTCCAGCTCAGAGTTCTTTTGAATCCACCCTCAAACTCATAGAGTGAGCATATCAAGTATTTCTGAGTGTTATAAGAAAACTTTCTAGCGGTAAATAGGAAGCTCCTCCAGCTGATTTTCCTGGGAGGAGTCATTCTCTCGTTATATCTTTATCAGAAATAAGAATATTGCGAATTGTATTTCCAAGGAGTTGTTGTGCTTTCATAATGTCAATTCATGAAGAAGAGTCTATTCAACCAATATCAAGTGTGGTTGTTCCAGTAATCTTCTTTATCTGATCAAGAGTACTATTTTTATATTCAGGGATGATAAAAAAGAGAAATTTTGGTGGGACATTTTGTATAGCAAGTGATATATCACATCATTTTGATACCTTTGGAAGGTAATTTCGGAACCATTTGGTATTTTTGTCTGAGATATGAGGAGGAGAAAATGTAATCACTTGGCTTCAAATTCTTTGCCCTATTTCGATAAGTGTATCAACTTTCGCTTCATCAAGTTTTGTGCTAGGAGCACTTATAGAAACAACGGGAATAGAAAATTCACGAACAAGACTATTGATATATTCTTCATCCCACGTATCAAGAAGCTCATTTTCGACACAAAGATCAATTCCATCATATCAGGCCTCCTTTACGATTTGGAAAATACGGTGAAGTCCGTAACCTGCGAGACTTGAAGTAGAGAGAAGAAGCATAGAGATATTTCTAATAATATTTCCTTTAGTATATCAGAATATTTAAGAGAAAACAAAAAAAAGGGTACTTTTTGACTTTGATTTCTTAAAAAAATGATAACTAAGGAGTTATCATTTTTTTTGTAAGAATTTGTTTTTCTCCCTCAAAATAGAGAGAGATAGAATAAAAATTGTGATAATAATGAGACTACACAAAAGACAAAGCAGACAAAAAGCGTGGATATAAAAAGTTTCTACGAATATTATATAGCCATTAAACATCATTCATCAGAGTGACATTCCACTCAGTATTTTAATAGGAAGTATTTTCCCAGAGATATATCCGTAGAGAGTGAGAATAAAGAGTACTGGATAGACAAAAACGGCTATAACAGAGGATTTTTCAGGACATTGGTACAAGAGGCAGTTTCGGAAAGATCACAAAACGAAGATATATCTTCGACCGATTGACCGTAATAGGCCGCTTGGTTGAGATTATAGGCTTGATAGGAGAGATAGAGAGCATTTCCCCAAGCGATGATACAAAGAATAAGAATAATGATGTATTTTTTCATAAATATTTTTTTAGAAATAACTATATTTTCTCTTTTCCACCCATATATCCTCTTAAAACATTTGGGATAATGACATCTCCTTCAGCTGTTTGATAGTTTTCTATGATAGCTACCATCGCTCTTCCACAGGCAAAAGCCGTTGCATCGTTGGTATGAATCAGTTCCACATTTCCGTTTTCACGACGAACACGTGTTTGGAGACGGCGAGCTTGGTAATCTGTCATATAGTCCGCTGTATGGGTTTCTCTATATTTTCCCTGTCCTGGAAGCCACGCTTCTATGTCAGAACCTTTAGCATTTGGCTTTCCAATATCATAAGTACATTTTTGAAGTTTTTGATAAGGGATTTCTAGGCTTTGCATTAAATACTCTTGAATCCCAGAAAAAAGGAGGTGTTCATCATGAGAAGTCTCGGCAGTTGAAAAACTTTCCATCTCGAGTTTATCGAACTGATGCATACGGATTATTCACTCCATATCTTTTCCAGCCGATCCTGCTTCTCCACGAAAACTGGTTGCATATCCGATATAACGAACGGGCATATCATTTTCAGAAAAAATTTCTTTTTCATGCATCGAACCAAGAACGTGTTCGGCAGAACCTTGGAGCCAAAGATCTTGTCCTTCTATCTTGTATCTCTCTTCTCGTGGCTCAAGTCTATCCATCGCATCGTAGGGAGCGGTTTTAATCATATACGGTGGAAAAATTGGTGTGAAAGGT
>CAYUZH010000049.1:0-8883 GCA_964449635.1 uncultured Candidatus Peribacteria bacterium
TTCCACATACACTACATACATGAAATACCTTTGTAGCAAACTTCATTTTTCTTCCATCTTTTATTGCTCTTTCAAGTTTTTCATTGAGTTTTCTTGCTTTTGCAACGTGCGATTTTTTTGCCATCCTTATGGTTACTTAATAGAATAAACTAACGAGAAAATGGGAATCCCATTTGAACAAGAAGCTCTCTTCATTGTTCTTTTGTCTTAGCAGTTGTTTTTACTGTAATCTGTAATCCGTGGTTCTTTACGACATCATCTTGTGGTATTTCCAAAAATATAGAATGTTCTTTTATACCAAAGTTATAGTTCCCTTCTTTATCAAAACTGTTTTTTGCAATTCATCTAAAATCTCTTACACGAGGAAGAACAATATCTATAAGTTTTTCTAAGAAATAGTACATTCTATCTCAACGAAGAGTTACTGTAATACCTACTGGCATACCAGCTCTTAGTTTAAAGTTTGATATCGCTTTTTTCGCGTATCTCACTGTTGGAGCCTGCCCAGAAATCATCATAAGGTGATTTTTGAGTACAGAAAAATCTTTGTTTCCAGATTTTATAAATGTTCCTATTCACATATTTAAAACAACCTTCTCTAGCTTTGGAATTTGCATAACATTCTCAAGTCCAAGTTTTTCTTTGAGTGCTGGAGCGATTTCTTTTGCGTATTTTTCTTTTAAGTACATCTTGTTACAATAAGAAAGTAATAATTATTTTATGATAAAATTTTTAGCTTCTTTTCCTTCTTTCTTTACCGCTGCTTTTGAGTATCTATATTTTTTCATTTGTCCTTTTTCTTCTACAAGAACATATCAAACTCTTGTTGGTAGTTTTGTAAAAGGACATACCAAAGCAACACTTGAAGCATCGATAGCTTTTTCTATTTTTACTATTTGCCCAGGAGTTGTTCAAGATTTTTTATAGTGTCTTGAAGCAATATTTACTCCTTCAACAACAATTTTATTTGTACTTGGAAGTACTTTTAAAACTTTTGCTTCTTTTCCTTTATCCTCTCTTTTTCAAGAAAGAATTTTTACCATATCTCATGAACGAATTTTCATACGAGCCTGTATATTAATTATAAAACTTCTGGCGCAAGACTTACCACTTTCTGGTATCCTTTTAATTTAAGTTCTCTTGCAACTGGTCCAAAAATACGAGTTCCCTTAGGTTCTCCTTTTTCATCAACGATAATACATGCGTTATCATCAAAACTCAAGTATGTTCCATCCGCTCTTCTAATCGGAGCAACGGTTCTTACTATAAGAGCTTTTACTACTTTTTTCTTTTTTACAACTCCATCTGGATCTGCATTTTTAACTGAGCAGACAATAATATCTCAAACATGAGCATATCTTCTCTTTGAACCTCCAAGTACTTTAATACAAAGTACTTCTTTTGCTCATGAATTATCTGCTACTACTAATCTTGATTCTGTTTGTATCATAATTACTCTTTCAATATTATAAAGGTATTATATCTTTTCAACAAATAACCATCTTTTCAATTTTGAGAGTGGTCTTGTCTCTTTTATAAGAACAGTACTCCCAAGCTCACAAGAATTATTCTCATCATGAGCATAGAATTTTTTCGTAAATTTATATCTTTTCTTATATTTTGGGTGACTTTTATAACTTACAACAGAAACGACAATAGTTTTGTCCATTTTTGTGCTTGTAACTACACCTTTTATAGTTCTCATGCCTACAAGTTTTTAAAAATTAAGATTCCAATGATTTCACTCCTTCAAGAGTTTTCAATTGAGCAATATATCTTCTTAGAAATTTTACTAGATGAGTTTGCTTTAATTCATTAAGATTTAATTTTGCATTGAGCTCAAATAATCTTTTTGAAGCTGCTTGAATCTCTTCTTTCAATTTCTTTGCATCGAGTTTTTTCAGTTCTTTCGAATCCTTTAGTTTAAGGTCTTTAAGTTCTTTCATGAAAAATTTAATTAGTCGAGTAAAATTTTTGTTTTTACAGGGAGTTTATAAGCAGCAAGCCTAAAAGCTTCCCTAGCAATTTCTGGCGTTACTCATGTAATTTCAAAGAGTATTCTACCAGGTTTTACAGGGGCTCTAAACATTTCGAGAGATCATTTACCTCAACCCATTGGAACCTCAAGAGGCTTCGTTGTATATGCCTTATCAGGGAAAATTCTAATCCAAATTTTTCCTCATCTTTTAATAAAACGAACCATCGCTCTTCTTGATGCCTCTATTTGGCGAGAAGTAATAAATCCACGAGTCGTAGACTTAAGTGCGAAAGTACCAAAAGCAATTTCAGATCATCTAGTAGCAAAACCTTTCAGTCTTCCTCTATGCGTTTTTCTGTATTTCGTTTTCTTCGGTTGTAACATAGGTCCAAATTATTATATAAAAAGTTTTAATATGTCAAGTTTTATTTTTTTAATATATCTCCCTTGTAAATCCATACCTTTATACCAACAGTTCCGTATACTGTTTCAGCTCTTGCTGCTGTATAATCTATATCTGCTCTCATAGTAAGCGTCGGAATACTTCCATCTTTAAATGTTTCCACTCTTGCGATTTCAGTACCATTTAATCTTCCTCAAACTTTTACCTTAATTCCTCTTGCTCATTTTTCCATTGCTTTTGCAATTGCTTGCTTGATAGCTCTTTTATATGGCATTCTTTTTTCAATTTGGTTTGCGATAGAAAATCCTACTATTTTAGCATTAAGATCTGGTTTTTTAATTTCTTTTACATTTACTACTGTTTTGATTCCAAGTTCTTTTGTAAGTTTTTCTTGAAGGGAATCTAGATTTTCTCCAGTTTTTCCTAAAATAAGAGAAGCTTTTGCTGTATATACATCTATATTGATAACATCTTGTTCTCTTGAAACAAGGATATCTCCGAGAGGAATACCAGTCAGTTGTTTTTGAAGAATTTGGCGTACTTGTATATCAGATGCGAGGAACTGAGTATATCATTTTTTATCAGCATACCAAGAAGACTTCCAAGTCTTAATATATGGGATTCTAAATGCAATTGGGTTAACTTTGTGTCACATAGATAAGTAGAAGGTAAAAAATAAATTATTTAACTTGTAGTTCTAGCTTTATATTACTTGTCCTCTTGAGGATTGGATGCATTCTTCCTCTACTCACTGGATTCCCTCTTTTATAAACTACTCCCTTTGTAATAGCAAGAGTTTGAATAGAAAGATTCTCTCTCGATTGGTTAGAGTTATTTTCAGCATTTTTTACTGCAGAAAAAAGTACTTTATAAAGAATATCTGCTCATTTTTTTGGAGCAAATTTTAGAAAATTTAATGCTTCCACTAGACTCAATCCCTTAATAGCTTCTGCGATAACACGCATTTTCTTTGGAGAGATTCTAATATTTTTCCCGTATGCTTTCATAGGTTATATAAATTATTTATAATTTAGGCTGATTTGTTTCCTGGATGTCCTCTAAATATTCTCGTTGGAGAAAATTATCATAGTTTATGACCAACCATATCTTCTGTTACAAAAACTGGAGTATGAGCTTTTCCATTATGAACACCGAAAGTATGTCAAACAAACTCTGGTGCCACTGTACAATCTCTTGACCATGTTTTGATTACAGTCTTTTTTCCACTCTCATTCAGTTTTAAAACTTTTTTGAGGAGTCTCTCATATATATAAGGTCATTTTTTTAGACTTCTTGTCATATTTGTGAAAGTAAGTAATTAATTAGTCTTTTATAAGAAGTTTTCCTTTTCTATCTCTTAGTATCCATCTTGAAGTAAATTTCTTTCTACTTCTTGTTTTCTTTCCAAGAGCTGGAAGTCCCCAAGGAGTTTTTGGTCCCTTCATACCAATTGGAGAATGCCCTTCTCAACCTCCATGTGGATGGTCTACTGGATTCATTGATTTACCAAGTACTGTAGGTCTAATACCCATATGTCTTGATCTACCAGCTTTACCAAGAACCATTTGATTATGATCAGTATTTGAAAGTTGACCAATAGTTGCATAACATTTTTTATGAACGAGTCTTATTTCACCTGAAGGCATTTTAACTTGAGCATATTCTCATTCTTGAGAAACGACTGTCGCATATGTACCTGCAGAACGAACTGAATTCGCTCCTTGTCCTACAATAAGTTCAAGATTGTAAATTTGGATTCAAACTGGGATATTTCCTATTTCTAATCTATTTCAAGCAGCTATTGTTGTTGTTGTATCAGTTACAAAAACATCTCCTACTTTCATATCTTTATGAGCAAGAACATATCTTCTTTCTCCATCTCTATAACAAACAAGTGCTATGTATGCTGTTCTATATGGATCATACTCAACAGTTTCTACTTTTGCTGGAATAGATTTTTTATCATGGAAATAGAAATCTATAAGACGATATCTTTTTGCATGACCACCACCTTGATGTCTTACAGTAATAGAACCAGAATGATTTCTACCAGCTGCTTTTTGAATCTTTGTAGTAAGTTTTTTAAATGGTTTAGCTACTGTTAATTCCTCAAAAGTATAACCAGTCATTTGTCTTCTACCAGGAGTGGTAGGCTTGAATTTCTTGAGAGCCACAGTCCAAAAAATTAGGATTTAAATTATTTAATTATTGCAAAATCAATTTTTGCTTTCTTATCTTTGAGAGTCACGTATGCTTTTTTTGTTTCTCTCTTTCTTAATTGCACTCACTTCTTTCCGTTTTTAAACTTTTCTCTTGTAGTAAGCATATTTACTGTTTCTACCTCTACTCAATAGATAACAGAAATTGCTTTCTTTACATCTATTTTTGTAGCCGAAGAATCAACTTCAAAAACATAACAAGATTGAGTCAACTCAAGACTTGAAGTTTTTTCGGTTACAATCGGTTTTTTTAAAATATTATAGAGTCTCATACTACTAATCTAGTTAAAAAATTATTTTGCAAGTGCATTTAGTTTTTCTACTGAACTTTTCAGAAGAACGAGCTTCTTAAATTTCAATAAATCTGCTACATTAAGATAGTCAACAAGGATTGGTTTCACTGTTGGAATATTTCTTGTTGATTTTTCAAGTACTTCATTTTTTGTATCAAGAGCAAAAAGAGCTGTTGTATCAAGTTTTAGTGCTTGGAAAATAGCCACCATTGCTTTTGTTTTAATCTCCTTTAGATTAATATCATCAACAACGATAAGATGGTTTCCTTTTGCTTTCGTAGAAAGAACACAGCAAAGAGCTTTTCTTCTTTCTTTTTTATTCATTTCAATAGAAAAATTTACTGTATTTCTTGGACCAAATGCAACTCAACCTTTTTTTCTAATAGGAGATCTTGCATCACCAACCCTTGCCCTTCCTGTTCCTTTTTGTTTATAGAGTTTTCTATTTGAACCTCTTCTCTCTCCTCTTGTCAAAGTATGAGCAACCACATAACGAGCATTTGCTTGTTGATATACGAGAGCCCTATGAACAAGTCCTCCGTTTGGCTCAAGACCAAATACAGATTCATTTAATGCTATCGTACCAACTTCTTTTCATTTTTGATCAAAAACTACTGCTTCCATCTTGATAACTTTAAAAAATTAAAAAATTATATGAACAAGAGAATTTCTTGAACCAGGTACTCCTCATCTGAGACCGATAACACGTATATCTTTATTTACAAGTTCAAGTTTTACTCATTTCATAGTTATTTTTTCAACACCCATATGTCCGTGCATTTTTTGTCCTGGCTTTGTACGACGAGGTTTACGAGTACCTATAGAACCAAGAGCTCTATGGAACTTTGAACCGTGCGTCGCTCTTCCTCAATGGAAGTTCCATTTTTTCATCGCTCCAGTGAAACCATGCCCTTTTGAAGTTCCTTCAATTTTTACCGTATCAATTCCATCAAGTATATCAAGACTTATATCGTCTCAAACTGTATATTTTGATACCTCAGAAGCAGCCATTTGCACCTCCTTTATAACATCAAAGTCACTATGAGAAAGCGCCTTTTTTTCTTCTTTTAGTTTTCCTTCTTTTTTATCAGAGAGAATCCCTATCACAAGAGCATCGTATCCGTCTTTTGCAACTGTTTTAATAGCAACAACTTTTAGAGCAGGTACAGAAAGAAGGGTAACAGGAATAAATTTATCATCCTTTATTACTCTTGTCATTTCTATTTTGTGAGCCAAAATTCCAGCCATAATTCTTGTATTTTAGCGAATATAAACTATCTTCTTCGTTTTCAATTTTCTTAAAAAAGAACTTGTTAAAACGAATGAATATCACTTACAAGGAGATTTTTATTTGATTATTTCCTTGGAAGAGGTGGGGATATAACCTCACTTTCCTTATCTTTGGTTTTTCGAAAAACAAATATTATTTTTCAAAAAGCCAGTGCATTTTATGAAAAAAAAATAACTTGTCAAAGGAATTTTAAAAAAAGTTTTTCATCCTTAAAATTTAATTCTCTTTTTCTTTTTCATATTCTTGTTTAAAAAGTACTTGCAAATGACATAATAATGAATTTCTATCATATACTGTGTTTTCAAACTGAGTAATCTCAATAATATCTCCTGCTGTACTCGTAAGAAACAATGCATCAAATAAATACACATCTTCTCATTTTATATCTCCCCATAGAAAAGGAATATTATTTTCTCAACAAATATCACTTAGTACCTTCATAGTAATTCACTCTAGCCTATTCGATTTTGGAGCGTAAACGGAATTTCATTTTATAAATCCTACATTAAATCATGGTCCTTCCGTGATACATCAGTCCTGATTTAAAAGAATTGCCGTATCAAAGCCTCTATCAATTGCCTCCCATTGAGCTTTTGTTAAATCATTCCATGCAAAGTTTTTATAAAGCTGATTAATACTCCTATCTGAGACTCTTACCACTGTTTTTGCCAAACAGAGTGTCGCTGTGTTTTGTTCTTTGAATCCAAAATATGGTTTTACATAAATAAACACATTTCCTTTACAATTTTGCAGATCTCTTGGATTTCACGACTCAGGAATTCCTCTTGTTATTCAAATCCATACGAGTAAGTCTTTTTGTTCTCCTTGTTCAAGAAGAGTATTTATAACCTTCGTCAATTCCAAGTCGGTATAATTGAGTGGGAGTCTCCATCCTTCACAACTTTTTCTTAGTCTTTTTAAATGATCTCCGAGCTTAAATATCTTTTTATCTTTTGCGTGCATCACATCATAAGTAGCATCACAATGAATAAATCAAAGGTCTAAAATACTTATTTTTATATTTTTTAATTGAGTAAATTCACCATTTTGCCAGGCTAAAAGAGTATCGATTTGTTTTGTCATACGAAGGGTTTTTATAGACTTTATAAGAATTACCAGTAAAGGTATAAGATGTTATTATACAAAATTCCATGTCATTGAAAGGTTATTCTATACGAGCCCCTATTAGAAAAATAACTTTTCCCTACTCTATGTAAATATCTATTTTTTGTTAGTAATAAACTCCCTGTTTTATACTGTATAGTTTTATATGAATTTTTGAGCAGACAATCCCCATCTGGGCAAATATCTCAAGTAAGGTGCACATGAGAGGTGCAAACTTTTTGTTCTCGATTTTTTGTATATTGGGAATATGTTTGAGGAAAGTAATCATAGCTGCTTTCTTGCGGACATTCTATCATAATAGTAAATGTTATGCTATCTTCTAACCAATCCTCCATTGACCTTTCTCAAGAAAAAATCTTATTCCAGTTAAAAAGTGTTTTTTCATCATCATAATGCCATATTCTTGACCAAGGGAAATCAGAAGTAATAATTTGAAATCATGGAAGTATTAACTCATCACAATATTTACATTTCACTCAAAGTAAATTTGACATTTTTTGTAATAGTATTTGATATATATCTCAAAAAGTATCTCACATAAACTGATTTATTTTCTCTCTTTTCTCTTTGTAATTTTCAAAACAATCTTGTATCCCAACCTCTTGTAAGGATTGGTAAATATTATATCAAAGAGTATGTATTCATTCCCTATAGTAATATCTAGATTTTTCATTTTGGACTGTTTTGGCAACACTTAAACAAAGTGGCAACTCAAAGAAATTTTCTTCGAAAATAATCATATATTTTTCTACCTATATAATATTTACTTTTATTTTAGATAAAAAGTAAATATTTCAAAATATATATTTCTATGACTCTCTCTTGCCTTTTTTCTCATTTTCTATATGCTTTTTCAACAAAATATCTATTATAAATACCTTTTTTATGTTGAATAAGCTTTCTGTACTCAAAAATGATTTCATATCAAAACTTTCTTCAAGTCAATCTGAAAATGAAGTAGAATCAATAAAAAATGAATTTCTTTGAAAAGAATGATCTTTAAAAGAAATTCTTGCAGGAATCAAAGATTTATCTTCAGAAGATAAAAAAACTATTGGGGTAGAGGCGAATATATTGAGACAATTTTTTGAAGAAGAAATATCAAAAAAACGAATAGAATTAAAAGAGTCTTTCTATAATAATCAAGAAAAACAAGAAACGATTGATGTTACTCTTGAATACCCTCTCGAAAACCTCGGTCATATGCATCCTATCTCGACTGCTTCACGTATGCTTGAAGAGATATTTATTTCTCTCGGATTTAAAATTGAAGATGGACCACAAATAGAAACCGAAGAATATAATTTTGATAAACTAAATATTCCTGATAATCATCCTGCGAGAGATGTGTGGGATACTTTTTGGGTTCATGATGATATAAATAAAGAGAGAAAACCTTGAGATAAATATCTTCTTCGAACTCATACTTCTCCCGTACAGATTCGAACGATGCTAAAATGAAAACTTCCTATAAAAGTTATTATTCCTGGAAGAGTCTATCGATATGAGCAAGAAGACGCTCGTCATACTTGTAATTTTTACCAGCTTGAATGACTTGTCGTCGGAGAATGAGT
>CAYUZH010000050.1:0-8768 GCA_964449635.1 uncultured Candidatus Peribacteria bacterium
TATGTGATTTATTCAGATGAGAGTCCTCTTTACAATACAAGTGATTTTTCTTCGGCGAGTTGGTATGATATATCTGATCTTATTTTTCTTTTGGAAAGTTGAGCAGCAGCGAAATCAGATTTGATAAAACTCGTAAAATATTACAATACATATACTAATTCTTAAAAATTTCCTATGTCCCTCCAAGTTTGCCCACACTGCCTTCATACTAACTCGTATTGGAGAATCTATCGTGAACTCAATATGAAACATTTTAAATACGGTCTCAAGATATCTTGTGAAAACTGTAAAAGTAAGATGATTATTAAAACAAAATATACGCTTGCTCAAAAAGTAGCTGGATGATTGCTTTGGATGAGTCCAGCGTTTTTGCTTATCTTTTTAGTAGCGACTCAAAGACTTAACTTTCTTGTTGCTATCGCTCTCATTACACTTTTTCACTTTATAGCTTTTTATGGAATTATAAAATTCTATAGCTATACGGGAGTAGAGAAAAAATAATTTATTTCTTACAGAAAAGATATGACAAAAAGACTTATTTTCACGGCTCATCCTTCAGAAGCTTGATTTACTCATCGTATCGCAAGTGCTTTTATAGAGGGATCAAAATCTGGAAATCACGAAACAGAACTTCTTGATTTGTATGCTCAAGAAAATGCTCAATCATACTTTCAAATGGGTGAAAAAAAAGAAATTATTACCGATACAAAAACCTCTTTGATGCAGCAAAAAATAACCTGGGCAGATGAACTTATCTTCGTATTTCCGATTTGGTGGGGAGGGATGCCAGCTATTATGAAAAACTGGATTGATGTTAACTTTCTTGGTGGATTTGCTTTTAAGTATCTCGAATGAGGAAAAGTAGAGAAACTTCTTACTGGGAAAAAAGTACGAGCGTACTGTACCTGTGATGCTCCGGCATTTATCTATAAATTTCCTTTTCATATTTTGACTTCAAATATCGCTGGATGGTCAAAATTTGTTTTTGGATTCTGTGGAATCAAGCTTACTTGTTTTGAGATATTTGGAAATATGAGAAAACAAGATGAACAAGCACGTCAAAATATTCTTGAGAAAGTGAAAAACTGGGCAAAATAATATTTTGAGAATCAAAAAATATTCATACAATGCAAGCACTTTTATTATATAATACACAAATAGATTATGTTCGATTTTCTAAAAAATATCTTTGGTAAAAAAGAAGAAGTACAAGCTCAGGCAGAAGTTGTAGTAGAAAAACTAGGGGAAGTAAAACAAGAAGCAGTTGAAACTGCTGGAGTGGTTGCTTCAGAAGTAAAAGAAGGAGCTATAAATATGGCAGCATCAGTAACAGAATCTGCTGGAGAAGTAGCTGCATCAGTTGTCGATGCTGGTCAACAAATCGCTGCTGGAGAAAGTATAACAGAAGCGGTAAAAGAAGCGGCAACAGAGATGAAAGATTCTATGGTAGAAGCAGGAACTGAAATGGTCGCAGAAGCGAAAGATACGGTTCAAGATATAAAGACAGCTGCATAAATCAAAAAAGAGACGAGTATTCGTCTCTTTTTTGAAATAAACACAAAAATATGATGTAATAATAAAAATACCATTTTCTTCCTAAATTATGAATGCTGTTCCAAAAATTTCTCAAATTCAAATCCAAGAGCAAAACTTTATTTCCTCTGAGAGAGTTTTCATTTTGCTTCAAGATATCAAAGAAGAAAGAACGATATCTGAAAAGCTTGAAAAAATTTCAGCACTATTACAAAGGGATGATATTCAATGGAATAAGTCTTTGTTTAAAGAGCTTTTGAATAGAATTTCTTGGATATCAAAAAAAACTTTATCTGTTGACTTAAAATTAACGTTTGAAAGTATTTGTAAACGTATAAATACTGATAAAAGGTTCGAAAAGTTTTCAAAAGAGAGAATATTTGATTACGTTTTGAGTGTTCAAGAACGAGTAAAAACGACGTTAAATACTCCATGAGATAGAATAGATGGAGTCAGCTTTTATAAAGCTGCATAAACAAATTCGCTATTTTCTCCTCTTTCTATATAATTCTCCTATATCTCAAAACTTTGGAGAATTTTTTTAATGAAAAAAATCTATGTGAATAAAACTGTATGTAAAAAGAAAAGGAAAAAAACCGCTTGTCTGAATCTACCGAGAAGGAAAGGGGGATTATGGATTTATTGACATACTAAAAGCAGGCAAAAAACAGGGGTATTATGTTCATATTACCAATAAAGGAGAAGCCCTTGATGGAGACGAAGTTCGATTCTATTTGAGAGACTTTAAGTGAAAAGAAGAAGCGGTCGTTCAAAGTGTAGAAAAAAGAGCTGAAAGAGTATTTGTTGGAGAAATCCAGTTTACAAAAAAAACGTTTGGGTTTTTTATTCCTTCCTCATCATCACTCAAAACCGATGTTTTTATCGGAGAAGGGCATACTCTTTGAGCGAAACATGGACAAAAAGTAGCCGTAAAAATTCTTTCTTGGAAAGGAAAAAATCCAGAAGGACAAGTTGTAGAAGTGCTTTGAAATGGAGATGAAACAGGACTTGATGTTATATCTATCGCTCTTGAGTGAGGAGCAAGAACAAAATTTAGTGAAGATATTCAAAAAGAAGCGGACAAAGTCTCAAAAGAACGAAAAGAAATCGGGATAAAACAAAGACGAGACCTGTCTAAACTTTTTACCTTTACGATTGACGGAGAAGATGCAAAAGACCTTGATGATGCTATCAGTATAGAAAAATTTGAAAATGGAAACTTTAAATTGTTTGTTCATATAGCAGACGTGACGCATTATGTAGAAGAAGACTCTTTTATCGATAGAGAAGCTCTCAAAAGAGGAACTTCTATCTATCTCGCTGATAGAGTGATTCCGATGATTCCAGAAGCGCTTTCAAATGGTGTTTGTAGTCTCAATGCGTGAGAACCGAAACTCACGCTCACTTGTGAAATGGATATCGCTCCGAATGGAAAGATTATCGGTTCAAAAATATATGAAAGTGTTATAGAAAGTAACTATCGTTTGACATACAAGGAGGTTGAAAAAATCGCTCAATATAAATTTCGTGCAGATATTGATATGTCAGCTGAATGAAATACGAAAACAAAAGAGAAAGAAGAAGAGGGAAATATAAAAATACTTCTTCAAGACGAGACACTTACAAAGTCAATTCAAAACGCCTATGAACTCAAAAAGAAAATAGAATCCTACCGTATAAAAAATGGTTATCTTCAGTTTAATTTTCAAGAAGCAAAAATTATTGTCGATGCTGAAGGGAAGCCAGTAGATGTGAAACTTTATGAAAAACTCGAATCCAATAAGGTTATCGAACACTTTATGATTAGTGCGAACGAAGCGGTTTCAAAGAAATTTTCAGGAGTTCCTTTTCTCTATCGTGTTCATCCGATTCCTGATGGAGAAGATTTACAAAAAGCGATTACAACGATAGCGAGTTATATAACCCTTGATACAACAAACCTTACTTTTGAAGGAGTCCTCTCTCAAGTCTCTCAAAATAATTCTCTCTCACGTATACTGCTTCGTGCTCTCCCAAAAGCTCTTTATAGTGAAAAAAATGAAGGACATTTTTGACTGGGTCTTGAGTTTTATAGTCATTTTACTTCACCGATTCGTCGTTATCCGGATTTGCAGATTCACCGTATCATCAAGCAAAAACTCAGCGGAAAACTTGATACTAATAAAATTCTTCACTATAAAAAACTTCTTCCAGAAGTCGCTGCTTTCAATTCAGATTCAGAGAGAAAAGCAGAAGCTATCGAAAGAAAGGTTTCAGATCTTTTCAAGATGAAATATATGAAATCTCGTATTGGAGAAGAATATAAAGGAACAATCTCATGAGCTATTGCGAAGGGGATATTTATCGAACTGGAAAATACGGTTGAATGATTTATTCCTCTTGAGACGATACAGTCAAAATTTTGAGGATTTAAGAAAGGAAATTATTTTGAATTTTTTGAAGAATCACTCGAGTTCAGAAACAAAGCAACCGGGATGAATCTCAGATTTTGAGATGCTCTTAAAGTAAAAGTGGCTTCTGTAGATGAATCTCTTCTGAGAGTAGAATTTGATCTCATAGAAAAAATCTAAACTACGATAGTATGAAATATATACTCGTGATTTGTTGATCTCAGACGTGAGACATCGTTTCGCTTCAAAAAGAAGCTTTTTTAGTCGGACAAAGAATTGCTCAAACCAAAAATATTCTTATGTATGGATGAGTACAAAGAGGGCTTATGAAAGAAGTTGCAAATGGATGTAGAGAATATGGAGGAAAAGTACAATGATATTATTCAGAATTTCTTGAAAATTGTGAAGATGCTTCAAAAGATTGAATAGAAACAGTTTTCTTAAAAACCAATGAAGAACGAAAAGAACAAATGTTTTGAAAAAGTGATATGTGTATAGTGTTCCCATGATGATTTTGAACACTTTCTGAACTCGCAGAACTTCTTCTCCTCAAACAGGGAGATTTCTATGACAAGCCAATCTATATTTATAATAAAGAAGGATTTTATGAAAATCTTTCCCTCTTTTTAGAGGGATTGAGACAACATCAGTTTATACAACAAAAAGACACGCAGGGTGTCATAATAGTAAATGAACTTCAAGACCTGCTAACAAAGATAGATTAAAATATATTTGACAAATTATAAATATTAATTATAAATAGCTTATTAATAACTTATAAGCTATTTATGATTCAAGTTCCTTCAAAGCGTATATTAGAACAAGAATATAAAGAAGAACAAAGACTCTTAAAATATCAAAGGGCTCTTTCTCTCTTTGCAAGGGAGCTGGAGAGTGTAAAGGGAAGAGTTATTTTAACTCTTGATGGTCGTGATACAGCAGGGAAATGATATACAATAACAAATGCGACAAGGTACCTGAACCCTAATAGTCATACTACAAAGTTTTTTCCTAGACCTACAGATGAGGAAAAAGAATTATGGTTAAGAAATCCAGAAGAGTGGTTTAAACGATATGCAGAGTTTTTTCCAGAAGAATGAAAAATAACATTCTTTGATAGGAGTTGGTATAATAGAGCTCTTGTTGAATTAGTAATGTGATTCTGCTCAAGAGAACAGTATGAATGGTTTATGGAAAATGTAAACAGATTTGAATCAAGTATTCAAGAAGAGTATTATGCTAAATTAGTAAAAGTATACCTTTCTGTGAGTAAAAAAGTGCAGGCTGAAAGGTTAGAGAAAAGGAAAGATCCACTTACAAACTGGAAGGTATCTATAGTTGATCAATCTGCTCAAGAAAAATGGGATGATTATACTTGGGCAAAATGAAATATGTTACAGGGGACAAATACTTGAGAGAATCCTTGGCACGTTATTGATAGTAATACAAGAATAAAGTGAGTAATTGAAGTGATTAGATCACTTATATTATCTTACCCAGAGTTAGCAAAATTCATACAAGATGAGTTAAAATGAGATCAAAAAATATCTCTTACTTTTAATGATAAAATACATCGAATGTGAGATGAAGAGTATAAAAAAATGCAAGACAAATGAAAAATATGAAAGATTCCACAAATATTAAAATAAAAAATTCTCTCTTTTCGAGAGTTTTTTATTTATTGGAATATATTTTTTGATAAGATTTAGTTATTTTTTGTTTAGAGAACGATAATGAAAATATATTATTCTTTGCTTATCTTAAAATTGTCAGTACACTGGAATCCTAAATAAGTTTTGAGGAAAAAATGAGTAAATACATTCTTACCACATCTTAAATAGAATTTATTTATTAATTTTTTTCTTATGAAAGGAACTATTAAAAAACTTTCTGATAAAGCCTTCGGGTTTATTATTCCAGAAAATGGATCAAAAGACATATTTTTTCATGCTAATGACTTAGCTGATGCTACATTTGAATCACTTCGTGAAGGTATGGCTGTTTCTTATGAAGTAGAACAAGCTCCAAAAGGACCAAAAGCAGTAAATATCGTTGTTGAAGCGTAAGCTTCAAAATAAAAAAGCTTCTCTTATGAGAAGCTTTTTTTTAATGTCTAAAGGTATTTTTTTCAATAAAGTCATCCACTTCTTTTTTCAGTTCGTCAGTGATGATAGCATTGAGACTATAGTTTTCTACGTCTTCATCTTCTTCAAGCGCTTCTATCATTTTTACGATTTTAAGTGCTTTTTCAAATTCAGTAACTTCTACTTCATTGTTTGGGATATATTGAAGTTCAGCACTCTCAAACAAAAATCATTTTTCTTTAAAAAAATCACCGACTTCTTTGAGATGATCAAGAGAACAGATAACTTTTACTTCTTCTTCTCAAATTTGTATATCCTCAGCAGATGTTTCAAATACCAGTTCTTCAAGTTTGGCTGTATTTACTTTTGATGTTAAAAACGTGATGACTCATTTTTTTGGGAATATCCACGCCACACTTCCAGGTTCTCCCATATTTCCACTATATTTGGTAAAGATATGACGAATATTTGAAGCAGCACGGTTTCTATTATCCGTCAAAACTTGTACGACTACCGCTACTCATCCAGGAGCGTATCCTTCGTAGACGATTTGAGAAATTTGTTCTCCATTGGTATCATCACCCGCTCATCTTTTGATAGCACGGTCAATATTATCATTTGGAACATTATCTTTTCTGGCTTTTTCCACCGCATCTGCGAGACTTGGGTTCATACTTGGATCACTTCCTTTGGCAGCAGCCAGAGCAATAAGTTTTGCATGAAGTCAAAATACTTTTTGTCTGAGTGCATTAGAAACATCCTTCTTTTTGGCAACGACTGGTCATCTTCACATAAACAGGAATTATTACAAATAAAATAAAGGTGAAATGAATCTCCCTCTATAATATTGAAAAGTAGGAAATAATAAAGGGAAAAAGAGAGGGAAAAGTTTTATATATAAAATATATAACAAAAACTAGTAATTTTTATTTTGTCTCTATAATGAGAAATAAATAATTTTATTAAGAGTAACCACGAGAGTTGCCTCAACGGAAAATATAATAATCAAGATATGAAATTTAATCCAAATAAACATCACAGAAAATCAATTCGATTGAAAGAGTACGATTACACCAATGAATGATTGTATTTTATCACCATTTGCGTACAAAATAGATTGTGTATCTTATGAGAAATAACAGCTTGAAAACAGCAACTTTTTGAAAGTTGATTGATGGTACAAAACGAATGGAATAAACTCGAACAGAGATTTGAAGATATTAAGCTCCATAATGCGGTCGTGATGCCTAATCATTTTCATGGAATCATTGAAATAGTAGATAAAAGCATAGATACAAAAGTATGAGATATCATCGGATGATTTAAATCGATTACTACAAACCAATATATAAAAATGGTAAATGAAGGAAAAGCCGAACCATTTCCAAAGAGATTATGGCAAAGAAACTACTATGAACATATCATCAGAAATCAAGAAAGTTATAACAATATTGACCAATATATATCGATGAACGTCGAAAGGTGGGATGAAGATACGTTTCATAACGAGTTGTAAAGAAGGAAGGGAGCCACGATGAGTATACTTTCTTTGGGCAACCATAAAGGTTGCCCTTACGGGTGGAGACTCTCTGTAAGGGTAACCCTTGTGGTTACCCGATAGTAATGAGGAAAAGAGAATTTAAAAAGCTTTATTAGAAAAACTTGAAGTTAGATTGTGTTTGTTTAAAAAGTAATTAGTATATTTTTGTTTATTTTCTTAATAATTATATGCAATTTAATATTCAGGATTACTTATCTACATTAGAAAATATGAGTTATATTGATATCATTAATAATATGAATAGAAATGTTAATGAAATTGAATCTAAATTATATAGTGTTAAATGAGCTCCAAAACTAAGAGAGGCATGATGACCAAGATATATTTCTGAGCTAAAAGGATATTTATTCTTTCTTAGATATTGAGAACCCCCTCATGGTATTAATATATCCCCATTAAAAAAAATATGTGAGAATTTGGTTGAGAAAGGAGAATTTAAAAAAGGAATTTTAGATAAATTTTAAAATTTTTACTTTTAATTTTTAACTATGAATAAACAAATATTGGTTACATTATTGCTTTGTTGTATTATTCTTTGAACTAGCTATTATTTAGTAGAAACAAATAAACAAGAATCAATAGAAAGGCAGAAGCATCTTGAAATAGAGCAAAAGGATAAAGAACTACAATTTGAGAAAGAGAGACAAGAAAAAATTGACCAAGAAAAAGCAGATAATCAAGCAAATTTGGATTGGTGTTTAGAGGAAGCAGAAAAAGCTTATATAAGTTATGCAAAATTGAATTGAACGGTTAAGGATGATTGAACAATATTTGCAAAAAGTACTGTATGGGATAATGCTGCCAAAAATAAAAAAGTAGCAACAGATTTATGCTTCAGTAAATATAAGCAATAAAAAAACTCTAATATTGTCAGAGTTTTTTAAAATTGGTGTGGATTGGGGGAATTGAACCCCCATCATGGGGACTACAGGAAAACACTCGGGATACTCTATCCACATAAATTAGCCCCACTTAGACTCCCTCCACTATATAGGTCTATAACTAATATTGTAACCATAGGCAACAAGCTTATTATGAATTTTATAATGGTGAGTAAAGTACCTCCATTTGTGATTCCCATACATTCATTATCTTTTTTTATTAAATAACTCAAGTTATTATTTACTAAAATTCAAAAAAGCTTACTGTCATAAAGTAAGCTTTTTTTTAAACATATATGTTTTGGTACTCCCAAGGAGA
>CAYUZH010000051.1:0-8514 GCA_964449635.1 uncultured Candidatus Peribacteria bacterium
TCACAGTTGCTTCTCCACTTCTTCATTCAGAATCAGTTCAAATAAGTTTTGTTTGATAGACTCCTTCGTTTTCGAAAATATGATCCGTAAATTTTCAAATAGCCGTTCCACCATCACCAAATCACCAATTATATCCATACGGAGGAGTTCCTCAAGTGACAATTCATTCGTATGATACAAAAAGTGGAGCATATCCCATAATTGGATTTGCTAAGATAGTAACATTTAAAACTTTTGAAGGTCAAATGAGTATTTTTTTGGAAGAGTTCGCTCTTTTTCAACACTTATCCGTAACTGTTAAGTCGATCCTCCGAATTCATTCAAGTTTAAAATTATAATTATCAATATAACTTCCTACTTTTCTCTCTTGGAATCAAGTAGGAATGTGAGTAAGTAACCATTCATATCCAGATTCATCAACCCCCTTTTCACATGTGATTTTTACATCTGGGACAACGTCACAAAGTTTATCACCATCAGTATCACACCTACTTTTTTCTATACAATCTTTCTCTCATTTTTTACAAACATCATCTGGAGTAATAATACCGACATCGAGAGTAGAATCATCAACAAATATAGTGCTATACACTTCAGCCGTTCATCAACATTTATCAATAACTCTTAGATAAATCCTCCGTTCTCATACTTCCGGTAGTCGTTCATTATCAATATACTTTCCATATCGAAAAAATTTATCGCCTGTATCGAGGTTAATAAATCTCCATATATATCAACTGGGATGCTCTACTCAAGCTTTACAAGTCGTTTCAACAACCGGAATAAAATCATAGGTATCCTCTGGATCTTTTAAATCAGAAAGAGGACAATTTTTATCTCATTCTTTACATTTTTTCTCAAGGACTTTCATCTTGAGAGCGATATTATTGATAACCTTCGTATCACGACAACTATTTCATTTAAGAGCGATATAGGCAAGATAGATAAATTCCTCTTTTGTAATATATTGATGAGGGTTAATTTTATTATCTTTTGGATCAAGAAGTTTGTAAATTTTTTCATTTCCATTTTCATCATATTCAACGAGTTGATATGTAAGCGCTTTTTTAAAATATCCATAAAACGTATAAGGACTTCCATCGCTATTTTTCGGATATACATCGCTAGAGAGCTGCGTTGTCTCATTTCCACTTTTTATATCTTCAAACATCTTCGCATTATCTTCTATTGTCCAAATTTTACTATTACGCATAATAACCGCATAGGCTTCTTCTCTTGTTATTTTATTATCAGGACAAAAAGGACGCTCATTTTCTTTTGATGTTTTATTCTGACAAATGTCTCATTTATCATATCATTTTACGTAGTTTTTTGCATCCGCTTCAGCGACACAATAAAAATAAGGATTTCTTTCATCGATATCAAAATACACATCTTTACCAGTATATGCTTCTATAAATTTATACTCCGTATTTGGTTGAATACACTTATTACAAATAACTTCCATACTGATTCAAACAAACTCATCACGATCAAGAAGTTTCGTAGGATTCAATCTTCCATTCTCATCAGGAAAAAGGATTCATCGATTATAAAGTTCTTGTACTTCATGAAAATATTTATAATCTTTTTCAATATCAGAAAATACTTCATTCACGGGAATATAACTCTCAGCAGAGGCTTGAAAGAAAAAGAAAAAAGAAAAAAGAAAAGAAAGAACGATTTTTTTCATAGATTTTAGTAGTTCATTAGTTTATCATTAGTCCAAAAACGCATACATCGCAATTCAAGCTGCCACACTCACATTGAGGGACTCTTTTTTTCACATCATGGGTATCATAATGATTTCATCACAAAGACCAAGTGTTTTTTCACTCATTCCATTGACTTCATTTCAAAGTACGAGTGCAATTTTTCAAAATGGATTTCATAAAAAATCTCGGAAATCTTTTGATTTTTCTCACGTCTCAAGAGCGATGATAGTATATCCTTGCTTTTTAAGTTCAAAAATCGTTGATTCTATATCTTGAAAATATTCCCAATCGATAGTTTTTTCCGCTCAAAGAGCTGTCTTTGATATATCATTGCGAGGAGGTGTGGGAGTGTTTCAACAAAGAATCATTTTCTCAAATCCAGCGCCATCTGCATTACGAAAAATAGCTCCAACATTTTGCATAGAACGAATAGAATCAAGAAGAACAATTTTTTTATACATAAACAGCAAGAAATATTTTTATTCTCTTATACAAATAAATAGAGCTTTTGCAAGTCTAATCTCCATCAATCTATTCGATTAAATTCAAAAGTATGGTATAATTAGTGAAATATCTTCAAATAAAATAAAAATGCAAGAATTATTCACAATACTTCTCACAAGTTTCCTTTTTGTATGAGCGTGTCTCTGAATTTGGAAAATGATTGTAACGAGAGAAAATTATAAAAGAAGTCTCTCTCTCTGTTTTTTGAGAGTTTCTCTCCCAAAAAAAGATTCAGAATCCGACGAAAGAAAAGAAACCACCAAAGATTTTAAAGAAACTGTTGCTATCATGGAACAGCTCCTTGCATCTATGAAAAGTATTTACAGTGGGAAAATTAAAAAAAGATTTCTCGGACAAGATACGCTCAGTTTTGAATATATTGTCTCTGATACAGAAATCTATTTTTATATTGTTTGTCCCAAAAAATACCAAGCCCTCATCGAAAAACAAATCACTGGATTTTATCCAGATGCGATTATGGAAGAGACTCAAGAGATAAATATATTTAAAGGGAAAAAACACTACGAAGGAAGTTATATTTTTGCCAAAAAACCATTTTACTATCCTATTAAAACATACCAAAAGCTTGAATCCGACCCTATTAATAATATAACCAATGCATTCTCAAAACTTTCCGAAGATGAAGCAGCGGTTGTGCAAATTCTTTTGAAACCGATAGATGATGACTGGCAAGAAAAATGTGCAAAAAAATCAACCAAAATCATGGGAGGAAAAAAAGCTCATTTTACTCTTAATCCTATTTCTCTTGCTATCTGATTTATACAATTCTTTTTAGAATCAAGCAAAGATACTGCTGAAGCAAAAGGACACGATACGTCTGCTCTTACTCAAGAGAGGGCAAAAACGGTCGATGAAAAAGGAGATAAAACTGGGTATGAAGTTATTATCCGTGTCATAGCAACCGGAAATAATAAACATCTTGTTCATACTGAGATGGTAAATATTATCTCTGCGTTTTCACAATTTTCCTATCCTGACTTTAACAAATTCAAATATACCTATCACCATTCAACACAAAAACTCGTCAAAAATTATATTTATCGCTACTTCAAACGTCCATGGATTATCACAAAAAAAATGATTCTCAACACAGAAGAAATCGCTTCTCTGTTTCATTTTCCACACTCTCGTTATAACAAAACTCCAGAGATAAAATGGCAAAATTTTAAGGTTGTCAAAGCTCCTGCCAATATTCCAAAAGAAGGACTTCTTCTTGGAACCAATATACACAGAGGTATGAAAAAAGAAATCCGTATCAAAACCGAAGATCGTTTTCGTCACTTTTATGTTATAGGACAAACAGGAACTGGTAAGTCGAGTATTCTCCAATCAATGGCACGCCAAGACTTACGAGAGTGACGTGGACTTGCCGTTCTTGATCCTCATGGAGACCTTGCAAACGACTTACTTCCCTTTATCCCAAGAGAACGAGCTGATGACGTGATCATCTTTGATCCAAGCGACACCGCTCGACCAATAGGAGTCAATATACTGGAAGCTCATACCGAAGAAGAAAAAGAACTCGTCACCCTCGATGCGACAAATATCATGATTAAACTTTTTTGAAATGAGATTTTCGGACCACGTATCCAAGACTATTTTAAAAATGCGTGTCTTACACTGATGGATTATCCACAAGGAGGAGCTATCACTGATGTTATCGCTCTTTTTACAAACGAAGACTTCCGTAAAGACCACGTAAACAAAGTAAAGAATCCTATCGTAAAAGCATGGTGGGAAAAAACATATGCCAGTATGGGAGACCGTGAGAAAGGAGAAATCATACCATATTTTGCCGCAAAATTCTCAGGATTTATCACCAACTCCGTGATGAGAAATATCGTTGGGCAAACAAAAAGTAGTTTTGATGTGAGTGAAGTGATGAATAGTGGAAAAATTCTTATGATAAAACTTTCAAAAGGAATTCTCGGAGACCTCAATTCAGAACTTCTTGGTCTCATCCTGGTATCAAAAATACAAATCGCTGCGATGCGTCGACAAAACACAGAAAAAGCAGATCGTAAAGATTTTTTCCTCTATATTGATGAATTTCAAAATTATATAACTCCGAGTATCGAATCAATCCTTTCAGAGGCTCGTAAATACCGCCTTGGACTTATCCTCGCTCACCAATACCTTGGACAGTTAGAAAAATCTGATGCGCTCACAAAATCAAACCTCAATCTAAAAAATGCAATTTTCTGAAACGTTGGAACCATTATGAGTTATAAAATCGGACCAGAAGATGGAGAGTTTTTAGCAAAATACTATGCTCCAACCTTCTCAGACCAGGATTTGATGAATATGGATAAATTCAAAGCCGTTATGAAACTCTCCGTTGATAATCAACCTTCGACCCCTTTTTCTATTATTCCTACAAATCCGTATCTCGAAGAAGGAGATAAAAAGGTGGCTCGTGCATTTTATGAGCTTTCACGTCTCAAATATGGAAGAGATAAAGCTTTTGTAGCCAAAGAAATCGAGTATAGGATAGGAGCTTTTTAAAACCCTTCATTCTCTTTTTTTCTATACTTTTTCACTTTTTTCACGATTCTACTTTTCTACTTTGTTTTTATGCCTTCAAAAGACGAAATTATTGCTGAACTCCAAAAATACAACAGAGAACTTCTCTCGAAACTTGAAAGTGCCAGTGATTGGATGCAAAGAAGTATAAAAGAGAAAAAAAGACTGATCGAAAACGATGAATCTTCACATATCGCTATCAAAGAACGATATGATACTTTTTTTGGAGAACATATTGTAGAAAGTATCAATCCCGATGTCTTTGACGATATTCTTTCAAGTGAAACGCTTTACTATCACCTTTTACGTGATTCTGAACTTGATGGAACCGGGATTATTATTGGGTATAACAAAGCCGTTGATATCACTCTCGAATATGTCTTAACAAAACTATTCCGTAGTTTTGCTCGCAAAAAAAGTAAAAATTTCTGCCAATCTCATCGCCTAGAAGAACGATTTCTCTATGAAGTTATTTACGAAGGGTACTCTATCAGTATCGGGAAACTGTATGGAATTCTCAAGCAGAAAGAAAATCCAAATAAATGATTTTTTACCGATTTGTTTTTTGCATTTTTAGAAGAATATAAATACATAAGCGATATACTCTATAAAGAAGATTTCTATAAGAAACTAGAAACGCTCGTTTCAAAAGAGTATTTTGGGAGCAAACGACACCGTGGAAGTGTCACTCGTGAAGAAGTCGAAGAAGTACGAAGCATCATTCTTGGAGATTTTAAAAACAAAGATTGTATTTTATACCAATTGTTTACAATGTAAGAAGGATAGAGTCCTTCTTTTTTATTATTCTAAAAGAGAAAAAATCTCTATAGTTTCGATACAAGGAAAAATACCCATATCGATAGAAATACTTAGATAAAAATCAAATACAAAAATACTTTCTAATTTTGAATTCCCTATGAAAAAACTTATTTCTCTCCTCTTTTTTATTCCGCTCTTCGTCTACCTTTTTATTGCTCTTCTCAATCCAACGATTCTTTTCCAAACATCAGATATTCATCTCTTTTGGTTTTTTGAAATGAAACAAATACCTATTCTCGCCTATACCGTTGTATTTTTCGCAAGCTATATCATTATCATTTGGCTCCTTCTCAAATTTTCAGATATATTTTCAAATATACAAAAATCAAAACTAGAAAATGAAGTGAATCGTCTCAAGGCAAATCTCCAAGATGGTCAAGGAAATATCCTCAACGATATAAAAACAGAGTTTTGAAAAATCCTTGAGAAATCACAAACAGAAACAAAACAAACGATTGATATACTGAAAAAAGAAAATGAAAAAATTATTTCTCAACTTAATTATGAAATCAAAGGACTCAAAGAAAAAGTCGATCTGATAAAAAAATAAAAAATCCCCTCAAAATTGAGGGGATTTTTTACCCAAAATAATTATTTAAGTTCTACCGTTCCAATTGTCTTTGGATTGACTACATCACTCGCTTCAATCATCTTGTTTGAGAGACTATAGGCAGTATCTCCTATATAGAGAGCTCTATTGATAAAGTATGGTTGAAATTCCCATGATTTATAAGCAATATATTCTCCTGCAGTGCTATCTGCATAACAATATTCTGGAATATATGTATAACCTGTTGTTGGTTCACAATAGGTACTTCCATCAACGAGTTTTCTACATACAGGTTCTGTTGTTTTTGGCGCACTATATTGTTTACATTCTTCGAGACGTTTTGCTTCCCAATCTCATGTATCAATATGTGTTACTTTAAATTTTTGTTTAATACCCGTTGAAGCATCTATATTGATACCAAGAAGTCCTTGAAAGAAATCTTTATATTTATAACTCGTTGCATCTTTCATCCAATAAAGAGTCGCTGGGAGAAGAAGAAGCTTTTTACTTGGATTCCAAATAAACATGCGTGGATTATTAAGAGCTTCACTATAACTTCCTTGTTCTCCAAAGTTTGCGGTGTATTGTTGTTTTACGATAATTCCTTTATACGTACCATCTTCACATCCTTTCTTTTCAAGAGCAGTGAGGTTTGAATCTCCACATTTTTTATCATAGTTGATTTGATAGAGATCTACCTTTACACCATTTTGTTGAGTTCCTCCCCATTGGTTTGTTTTTGTATCATATCCAAGACCAATAAGATGAGTTTCATCATATGGATGAAGATAGGTCGAATATCCAGGAATCTTTAATTCACCAAGGATTTTAGGATTTTTCTGATCTTTTAATTCTATAGCGAAGAGTGGGTCAATTTGTTGAAAAGTCACAAGGAAAAGTTTATCACCGATAAATCTTGAAGCTTGGAAGTTTTCATCTTTTCCAAGTCATGTAAGACTCGAATATTTTTGAAGATTTTCATCGAGGATAAAGAGATTTGTACTTCTCTCAGGAGACCATTGACTGGTAATAATTCGGAATTTTCCATCTTTTTCATCCATTGAGTATTGATTCAAAGGGCTTCCAGCCACTACGGCAGTATTTTTATAAGTAATCGTTGATTTATCAACGGCAAGTTTATGAATAAGAGTATTTTCCCCAGTTGAAATCATAGGAGCAAAACAACGTGCGTTAAACGGACAAGCATACGCAGTATTTGTATACAAATAGCTTGTCATATACATATTGTTTTGACTCATATAGAGTTGTGAATTATCACCAAAAATAACTTTGTTTGTTACCTTTGCCTTTGTATCAGCAAGATTAATAATAGAAACTATATTATAGTTCGGATTAAATGAATGTTTTTTCATCGTCTCTTCATCTGGAAGAATATATTCGATTTCATTACATCCAGCGACATTTCCTCCTGTCACGTTATAAGGTAAATTTTTTCCTTTAATAGTAAGGTTTTGAGAAGCTGTATCATCGCTACGAGTAATATCTATTTCTTTTGGCATCGCCTTTTTTATATCAAATTCTGGCATATCAATTCCTCATTTTGCATACACATAATACGGAAATTGAAGACTATTTTGACTAATAACATAGAGAGAATCTCCTATTCTACGTGATTGAGCGTAATTTCCATCAACGATATACAATTTTTCAAGCTTAAAATCAGAAGTATTCATCACCATCACATACGTCTTTGTACTTCTATTTACCCAATACCAATTATAATCTCATTGAGTATACCCGGTTGAAAGAATCACGAGTTTATTATCAGTGAGGTATAAATCTGTTCCATAAAAATTATCAGGAAGTTTAATTTTTCTGACAACTTCCATACTATTTGCAGGAGTTGCTTTGACTACATACACATATTTTTGTTGCTTTTGAGTTACATTATCATAATAATCAGAAACATAATAAATATATTTTCCATCCGTTTTTATGATTTCAGATTCATCAACCCCGAGAACTTGAGTATTTGTCTTTGAATAATCTACTTGAGCACTTCATTCATTTGAAGAAGTAGATTTATCTGTAAGAGCTTGAGGAGAAGCAACCGAATCAACTCCATCAAGAGTTTGACTAAGAGCGTCTTCCATCATTATTGGACCACCACGATAGTAGTATGGCATCGGTACATTTTTATAGTACTTTTTCATAAAGTCATCCATAACTGTATTCATATCCTGACAGCTATTAAATGATTGCATAGTAAATTTTATATCCGAAGAATCCGTTGAAGTGAGCTGATCAACGATTTGTGTATCTTCTGCTGCCCAAACATGAGCAAATGAAAGTGAAACAAAAAGAAGAGAACCTATGATATATTTTTTCATATAAAAGTATTAAAGAATAAATCTTCCGATA
>CAYUZH010000052.1:0-8064 GCA_964449635.1 uncultured Candidatus Peribacteria bacterium
CTGAAAATATCGTTCCAAGAGGATTCGTGATAGATTGTCTTTTTGCAGGAGTTCCAACGATAATCGTTCCGTCTTTGCTTGCGACGATACTCGGAGTCGTTCTATTTCCTTCCGCATTCGCGATAACTTTTGCTTCTCATCCTTCCATTACGGCAAGACAAGAGTTGGTGGTTCCAAGGTCAATTCCTATAATTTTTCACATAATTTTTAAGAGTTATAAAGTTAAAGGTTGAAAGTTAAAAGTCTTCTTTCGAGTTTTATTCCTGTATTTGCAGGGATTTTCTTTTTATAATAAAGAATACTTTTGTAACTTATGAGATGATTATATTCATCTCTCATCTCCCTGTCAAATTTATTTTAGCACTTTTTTACTTTAGGTGCTAATACTTTCTTTTTCTTTTATATTTACTCTCTAGTAAGGGAAATAAAATTTTATTGCTTTTTTTGTTTATTTGTTTTATAATATATTCGTAATTAATTTTACAGACTATGACAGAGATGAAACTTCCAAATCCCGCAAACGATAATCATTCTCTTGTGAGTATTGCTGAGGAGCAGACTACAACGCAGTGATGAGTTTTTTCTGTGCTTTCAGGATTATCAGGACTCACAAAAAACGTGTTAGAGAAACTTTGAATTCTTGTCGATATGAGACATCCATCAGTTATACTCGAAGAAAAAGAAAGTTTAGCGAAAGCAATGAAAGTATTGGACTCAGGGGAACATCCACTCAATTGAGCAAATGACAATGATGAAATAAAAGATGAAATGGTTCAAGAAGCCGCATAAAGAAAAAAATAATAAAAAAATGTCACCTTCGGCATTTTTTTTCGTATAGAGCTACTAGAGACCTTTCTCCAAAGAATAAGCGCTGATGGAGGAAGGTCTCTATAATTTGCTTTTTTATGTTTTTTTGTATAATCAAATAAATTAATTTACCTAAATATTCTCTTTTATGAAAAAAATTATTGTTCTCATAGTTATGACGCTTCTTCTTACGGCGTGTGGAAAAACAGAAACATCAGATACATTGAGTGGTGCAACAACTGACCAAACAGCTTCTGGAATAATTCAAGAAGATGAAAATGCGAAAGATCCTGATATGTCTCTTACATGAGCAACAAACTTACCGCAGTCATGAGTTTCAAATGGAAAAGATACAACGTTTTCTTCAGATACAACAAGCTCAAGTTCTGGGAAATCAGAAGATGAAATTGTAAAGGATTTTGAAAAGGAGATTGACAATCTACTTAACTCAATTGAAACGAATGGAGATAAAAAATAATTTTTTCAATAAAATAAAACAAGATATAACGAAAGGAGGAGAAATTTCTCCTTTTTTGTGTTTATGAAGTCCTCTGAGTGATGTGAACGAGCTACTCACTCAAACAGTCTCTTCTCTTTGCGAAGAATTTTGAGTTGATAAAAACTATATATTTACACTGGTAGATACGTGAGAGTCTCTTAAAATAAATGAGATGAAAGAACTTATTGCAAAATCATATCAAAAAAGTTCTTTTGCTTTTCAAGTATTTATTATTGAAAATTATGCGAGAGCAACGGTTGAGGCATCAAACGCCGCTTTAAAGTTCTTTGAAGAACCAGGGCAGGGGAATCTTATTTTTCTCACAAGTGAAAGCGAGGCAGGAATTCTTGATACCATTTTGTCTCGCGTGACAGTAGAACGACTTATAAATAAGAAGTATGTATCAGATATAAATCCATGGGAAGAAAAAATCACTAGGTATGTACAATCTGGCGACCAAGAACTTACTTCTTTCGTATATCAAGAAAAAATAGAGCAAGAAGAAGCTTCGAGGTTTTTGCTTGCACTTTTGACGCTTCATAAAAAATGAATACTCACACTATCAAACCTTGATGAACTCGAATCAGATATGCAATGACTTCAAAAAAATAATCTGCTTCCGAGATATATTGTTGATAAGCATTTTTTCCTTTTAGGCTAATCCTTTCTATTAAATCTCAGTAAAACTACTCCTCTTCTTCTTGGAGTTTTTTTATAATAGGGAAGAAGCGTATATACTCCACCATTTGTAACCCTGTATATTGTCCAACAATAAAGTTTCCAACAAACAGGAGAAATATAATATCTGGAAAAGAAAGAAGTACGATTTGTATGATGGGTGAGTTCAGAAAAATAAAACAAATAGAGACGATGAGGATAAACTCTCCTGCATACCAAAGACCTCTCTTTGAAAACAGTGGAATATCTTCGTGAAATATTTTGTCACTCACCAGGATAAAGACGATAAGCATCACGAGGATAGCTTTATTTGAGAACCAATCAAGTTGTATAAATCAAAAAGAAAAATAACTATCAATTCATAAAAATATTAAACTGAGAATAATATAAAGAGAAATAATCACCGAACGTTTTGAGAGATAGAGAAGCGTGATAAATCGAGAGAGGATAATAGATCCTCCGATAGCGAGTAAACTGATCATAATAAAAATAGCAACAAACCATACATCCATAATTGAGAGACAAAGAGCCAGCAGAAGAGGATAATAGATTCAAAATACATTCATTCCAATCACTTGTTTACAAAAGTTGAGTATGAGAAGAGTAAAAGATATCGAGAGAAGAATTCAAATGATTGAATAATCAAGTCCGTAGTAGGTGAGATACTGAACAAGCGTATTGAGTGAGAAAAAATAACGAGTTTCTTTCTCAAAGGAGATAAAATTGATTTGAGTAATCTCTCCATTTGATTTTTTTACGACAAAATCAAGAAAGTTTTCTGGGTCAATCACTCCAATTTTCTTTACAGAGAGTTTATTGATGTAGGGAGCAATAATTTTTGAGAGAAGAGAAAAGCGAGTTGAGGAGATGATATACATCTGCACTTGACTCCATTTTTTTGGTCAAAGTACACTTTTCTCAAGACGTGAAAGTCCGTCAAGTATCGAGAGGCTACGTTCATTTTCTATATAGATAACACTCGATTTTTCTAAATCTTTTCACTGTTTGAGCAGGATTTGAAACATATCTTGGCTTCCAAGATTGAGTCCTGTTTTTGGGAGTTTAATGACCTTAAATAAAATATCTTTTTTCTTGAGCAAATCAGTGAAATCGTTATCAAGAAATGAACCAGGAGTTCAGATAAAAACAGAGAGGCTTTTATAGATATGTATCTCTTTAGTAATACTTTGTGTACAAGTATCTGTTTTTATATTTGCCTTGAGGGTGATAACTCATGGTTGTGTAAATATACGTATATACGAAAATCCAGGCTTTGTATCGACTTGTTTTCATCACCTCAAAAGTTCAAAAGAAACCTGACTCTCTTCAAGGCTACCGCTTCATACAGAGATTTTGTACTCAGCTCAGTTATTTACGAGTATCTCAGAATCTCATTCGATTCCAAAATTCTTTTTGGTACAAAATGTATCACTTAGGGGTCAAGAGGTTGTTATATCATCCGCATATGTAGGCAGAATAAAAAGAAAAAAGAGACTAAAAAGTGAAAAAATCCATTTCATAAGTAAGTATTAAAAAGAAGATAAACGATCTATATCTTGTGTTTTTATTTTTCAAACGAGCATATTTTCTATATATCCGCCCTGTTCAATCCATTTTTTTATTTTTATATACCCTTGTATGTTAATTTTATCTTTTTGGTAAACAGTCCCACTGGTAGCTTCTACGGAAGTATCGATAAGTCATTTTTTGTGACGGACAGAGCGGTTAAAAATACTTTCAAGAGAATCATCAGGGTAGTAATTTTTCAGACGAAGCGCGAGGTCGGAGAAACTATGAGAAGAGGCAATAGCTACGAGATAGTATTTTAGATACATCTCATTTTTTTCGTATCATTCTGGTAAGTAGCGAAGTGAGTTATAGATAGCGAGTCATTCTTCATCTTCGAGATAGTAGCCCGTTCCGTGTTTCAAAATTCTCAGTCAACTTTTTGTTCCATTGATAAATCTACGAAGATGAACTCCTATCTCGTGAGCAATGGTAGAATCTATTTCCTTTTCGTAGAAGATGGCATTTTCTTGGAGGTGGATAGAAGCATCTTTTCCAGTGATAATAGAGATACGAGCCGTATTTTTAGTATCAACTACGATAGGCATTTCAGGGAGTCAGTAGGTGATAAGTCATTCTTGAAGTTTCGAAACCGTTTCTTCAAAACTAAGAGGTTTTCAAAGAATTCCTGACTGTTTTTGCTTTGGATCTCTCTCATTTATTTTCTTTTTTGCGAGTTCAAAAATCTCACTATCAAATTCTCCATACAGTTTTTTTTGATACGAGTCAATACGTTCAAAGTCTTGATTTTTATAGGCGACAAGGAGTCAAAGTTTTGTAAAAAGTTCATCAAGTTTTTCTTCAAAAAGGTGAAATATTTTATGGTCATTATTGAGGGTATCAAGATTTGATTTAGCTTGTAAAAGTCTTTCACGGATAGTAGCTATAATGTCATCGTCTGGAAAAGCATACGTGAATGTTGGATTATAAGCACCATTTTTTTCTATAAAATATTTTTTTTCTTCTTCTATATTGAGAGGTTTTAATATAAACGAAAGATTTAGTCCTTTTCCACACATATTAATCTCTTTATCAATTTCTCGGATTTTTGTATATTCTGCTCATTCAAAATATTTCTCAATTGTCTGATATCTATGAATCGGTTTGATAATATAGTTTCGGGCTTCTTTTATTCAGAGAGCAATCTCATTTTTTGACTGATTGTTTTCAATAAAGCTATATTCAAAATCTTGAAAGCGGATACTGGTTCCATCGATAGAGACACTAAACGAGCTTTTTTTGATTTCTTCGGCCAGATTTTTAGAGATTTTTGTTGTTTGTGATGTTAAATCAGTTGTTACGTTGATAGGAAGAGACGTATTTTCTTTTTTCCCTTGAATCTTGAGGGTTCAGAACTGTGATAAATACAGAGTATTTGACGTATCGACGACCGTTTGGAAATTCCCTCAAAAAAGAGAGTGAGCGATAGAAATTCCTTTTTTATACGAATCAATTTTGATATTTTTTATTCTCTGAAGACGAGATTTGAGAGGGATTCAGGTAATATTTTGTATTTCGAGTCCAGCACGAGCATTGATCTCCAGAAGTTTTGGTCCAGATTTTGAAATCACCCAGTCGAGAGCGAGATATCCAAGGTCAACTTCTGATTGAAGTTTCGAAGAATGGGTGAGAATACTATCCCAGTGAGGAATCTTTTTCCCTTCGAAGTCATCATAGGGAAGAGGGAAATTTTCTGAAAATATTTTCCCATTGAGGAGAAAAGAGTTTACTTGAACAGTGGATATATGAATTCAAAATCCAATCCCTCCTTGCGCAAGATTTGCTTTTCCTCCAGATACTTTTGTCGGAACACGAATCATCGCAGCGACTGGAACCGAATTGAAAACAATAATACGTATATCTGCGAGTCCAAAGCGACAAAACTCCATAAAATCATGATGAGGAGTCAGTATTTCTTCCAAAATCACCTGATCATAAAATCCAGATATACTAAACGCTCCATCGAGAATATCATGCATATGAGTACGAAGGACTTCTTCTGAATAGAGAGTCCCATCAACGAGGTACTCCGATTCTTTTTTTTCGACGAGCCAAATCCCTTTTCACTGACTTCCTTTATTTGGTTTGATAACGAATCGTTTATTTTTGAGAGAATCAAAAGAAAAAACTTTAAGTTCTTCTATATTTTTTATCACAGTATAGGTTTCTGAAGTGGGGATTCAAAGAGTCGATAAGAGTTTCTTTGTTTTTAGTTTGTTGTCAGCAAGTATCATCCCTCTTTTTGAGTTATATTTTTTTATATAACTCAAATTACGAGCATTCATTCAGAGGATTCCAAAATCAAACATAAAGTAGGTATATTACGAAATCAATGAGAACTATATCAATTTTTCACTTTTTTAAAAATATTTTGACTTTTAAATGAATAAGTATATATAGAGTATATAAAAAATAAAAAGTTTTAAAGTTATAAAGTAGAAAGTGTAATATTTACTTTATAGAAAAATACTTTTCCCTTTGTCTTGTACTTTGTAATTTCTTTCTATGATTTCAAAAGTTCACTCTATCGCTGTTAATGGATTATCGTCTCATATTATCGACATAGAAGTCGATATCTCTGGTGGATTTATTGCTTTTACGATTGTTTGACTTCCAGATCAGGGAGTACAAGAGAGTAAAGAACGTCTCCGAAGTGCTTTAAAATCAGTAGAAGCGAAACTTCCAGCGAAACGAATCATCGTGAATCTTGCCCCTGCTGATATAAAAAAAGTTGGGCCATGTTTTGACCTTCCTATAGCGATAGGTATTCTTTTGCAAGAAGGCTATATCTCAGATATTCCTCACTTGAAAAAAAGTATTTTTTTGTGAGAACTCTCACTCGATGGACATCTCCGAAGTGTTGATAGTGTTCTTCCAGCGACCATAGGAGCCAGAGATCAATGATATGAACGTATATTTGTCCCCAAATCCAATGCCCGTGAAGCATCCGTTATCCCTGGTATAGAGGTGTATGGAGTTGATTCTTTGAGAGAACTTCTTGATTTTTTTCAGTGAGAATGAACGCTCCAAAAAGTTGAATCATTGCCACTTCAAAACTTCCTTGATGAAGAGAAAATATACGCATACGATATGAAGTATATCATCGGACAAGAACATGCCAAAAGAGCTCTCGAGATAGCGGCTGCATGATGACATAATATCATAATGTCTGGACCTCCAGGGAGTGGGAAAACGATGCTTGCAAAAGCAATAAAAACGATTCTTCCAAGTATCACAGTCGATGAATCTATAGAGATATCAAAAATATATAGTATCTCTGGACTTCTTTCTGAAGATATGCCAATCGTAACTGAGCGTCCGTTTCGTACGGTTCATCATACAGCGAGTTCGGCGAGTATCATCGGAGGATGACGAAATGCAAAACCGGGAGAAATCAGTCTGGCTCACAAATGAGTGCTTTTTCTCGATGAGATTCTTGAATTTCAAAAACAACTTTTAGAAGTACTGAGGCAACCACTCGAAGATGGTTTGATAACCGTAACCCGAGTCAACGCGAGTTTCCAGTATCCAGCAAAGTGTATGCTCGTGGGAGCAATGAACCCATGTCCATGTGGATATCTGACAGATCCAGACAAAGACTGTACCTGTTCTCCTCTTCAGATATAAAATTACCAATCGAGGCTTTCTGGACCGATGATAGATCGAGTTGATATGTTTATCGAAGTACCGAAAGTAAAAACACAAGATTTTAAAATAGGAGAAGTACCACCATCAAAAGAGAACTCTCATGATGTTAAAAAAAGAGTCGAAGCAGCAAAAAAAAGACAGCTTTTGAGATTTTCGGGTAAAAAAATAACGAGTAATAGTGAAATGACAACGAGTGAACTCAATACATTTTGCAAGCTTGATAGTGAAACAGAAGCTATTTTGAAAAAAGCGGTTGATGCGATGAATCTCTCAGCTCGAAGTTACTACCGTATCCTCAAATTAGCTCGTACGATAGCGGATTTAGAAGCAAGTGAGATAATAGAAAAATCTCACATTCTTGAGGCGTTGAGTTATAGGAAAAAGGATTAGGAAAAGACTCCTTGAAAAGGTTGTAAAAGATTAGTAAATTTTGGCTTTTCAAAATGAAGTTTCTCTTTATACTTGACGGCAAAAACCTAAAAATTTATGAAAAAAGAATTTCTTAAATATCTTTGATTTACTCTAAAAGATAATTCTCTTTGAATATATCTTAAAAAGTACCATGATAACTCGATGATAGAAGTTGATTTTGAAAAAGAAGAAATCAAATATCTCAATATTGAGTGTGAAAGCAAAACAACTTCAAATTTTTCTCAACTAGAAAATTTTGTTGTTTTAGAGTGCGTAAATAGGCTCTTAGTAAAATGATACTATGCAAAAGATATAATTTTAGAAAAAACTTATAAGCTTGGACATATCAATAAATGAAGACTCGATGTTTTAGTAAAAAAAGACGGAAAGACTTTTCTTATGATAGAGTGTAAGACTTGGGGAAAAGAATTTGATAAAGAGCTCAAAAATATTCA
>CAYUZH010000052.1:8074-8457 GCA_964449635.1 uncultured Candidatus Peribacteria bacterium
TATTTCTGCATAAGCGACACAGGATCGGGTTCAGATGGAGGACAAATTTTCTCATATTTTCAACAAGATAGAGATACTGAGTTTATTATGCTCTATGCTTCATATTTTGATTGAAAATGAATTGAATATCAAAATGAAATCATAAAAATAGAAGAGAGTTATAGAGAAACTTCAAACGTAAAAGATTTTTTTGATCGTTGGAATAAATTTACGAAACAAAATGGTATTTTTGATGCTTGGGTGAATGCGTATGATTTTGAATCTAAAGCTCTTACACTAGGTGATTTAAAAGATATAAAAGAAACAGAAGAGTCTTTTATCTTCAATAGATTTCTAGAGATTTTACGACATAACACAGTCTCAGACAAAGGAAATGCTTTTAA
>CAYUZH010000053.1:0-7259 GCA_964449635.1 uncultured Candidatus Peribacteria bacterium
AGAGAGTATTCTCCTGTGGGTGAGCTGCTACCTGGTATGAGTTATTTAGTAAGACGACTATTAGAGAATACCGCAAATGAAGGCTTTCTAAGACAAACTAACTTTGAAGAACTTAACATTGATCAACTTTTAAAGAAACCAGAATGGTAATTTATGGAAAATAAAACTCACTTTGTAACGATTGGAGATACTGGGAGACTTCCTGAAAGAACTCAAAATATTCTGAGAGACGTAAAAAAGGCAACCGAATCAAACTCAGAGAAAACCCTTATTCTCGCTCTCGTATATTGATGACAAGATGAAATCATTCGTGGGATAAAGAAAATGAGCGATGAATGAATGGATATACAATCCCTCAATACTGAAAATTTTAGACAATATATAGATTCTTGAGCCTACCCAAAACCAGACCTCATCATCAGAACAGGATGAAAAGAAAATATACGTCATTCTGGATTTTTACTCTATGATAGTGCCTATTGTGAATACTATTTTAGCGAAAAATTATGGCCAGAGTTTGATGAAATTGAACTCAAAAATGCCATCGACTTTTTTGAACATACAAAACGAAATTTTGGTAAATAATAATCGTAATTTGTAATTTATTTTTATGCTTCCAACTTGGTATTGAATCTATGTTGAAAAAATAGAGCTCGCTCTCAAAGATTATCTCAAAAAGTATTTTTCTGAAACGTGAACTCCCGTAATAGAAGAGTTTAAGCGAATCATATTTTACTGAAGTACCGGTTGAAAAAGATTAAGAGCCATATTGGCACTTGAATTTTATATATGCTTTTCAAAAAAAACTATTGAAGATATAACAGAGAACGATGATATCTGGAAAATATGTATCGCTATTGAAATTATCCATGCTTTTTCGCTCATTCACGATGATTTACCTTGTATGGATAACGATGAACTCAGAAGAGGCCAACCAACCGTCTGGAAAAAATATGGTGAATATCAAGCTGTGCTCGCTGGAGATATGATGAATACTCTCTGTTTTGAGATTCTTTCAAATATCCAAGATGCAGAAAAATCAAAGCGTATCATAAAAACCATATCAAATGCTATTTGAGTTTATTGAATGGTAGGAGGACAAATAGAGGATATGTATTATGAAAAACATCAAAACGAACTGACAAAAGATATACTTACCTGACTCCACAATAAAAAAACAGGAAAACTTATAGAAGCATCTATTATCGCTTGAATTATCCTGGCTGGATGAGAAAATGACAGTATAAAAAAATATGCTCAATTTTGATTACACCTCTGACTTGCTTTTCAAATAAAAGATGATATTCTTGATGTTGAATGAACTCCAGAAGAGACAGGAAAGAGTGTCTGAGGCGAACAAAAATGATTTGTATATTTACTTGGAATCGACCAAACAAAAATCGAACTCCAAGAGCTTATAAATCAATGTAAACAAGACACCGAAGTACTCAATTCAGAAAAAATAGATTTTATTGTTGAGTATGTAGCCAATAGAAAAAAATAATATTTATGAATACTTCAAATTTAGGAGAAATAGAGCATCATGATGTTGCTATGCGAGCTTTTGATATACTTTCAAAACAAAATGAAACAAAGCTTATAGCAAGTATATGAGCTATATTTGGATCTGCTTTTTTATGAGCATATACAAACTCGCTTATTGAAATGATACTTCTGATTTCAGCATCATGAATATATGGAGGAAGCCTTATTCAATCAGCAAAAAAACAAGCAAGACTTGTATCAGACATATTAGAATGACGTAAATGAGAAACTTTATATGAACAAGAAATAAATGAAATTATAGAGAGACTAAGATGAAGCCATAGTACGATTATAGAACTTATAGCAAAAATTCCACCATTAAAACCGATTCGTTCTTTTCAAGAATTATAAATTAGATTTTTAAATAAGCTCTTATTTAACCTGGTTAAGATGAGATTGGCTTTGAATTCTTTTTTGAGCGAGAGCAATAAGATTTGCATAAAAATCTCTATCAACACTTTCTTGAACAAAAGGACTTAAAAGATAAGATTCTATTCGTCTTATTATATCTCTACACTCTACTACATTACATCTTTCCATTTCATTTTTTACACGAAACCAAATTTCATCATGTATATTTGAATCTTCTGGTCTTGAAAGAACAATAGACTTATAAAGATTTTCTAGTAAATCAATAAAATAGTCTATTCAAGATTTCCTAATATTTCTTAAATTATAATCTACCCTTACAGAGAAATCTGCTTGATTTCTCGATATCTCTTTATGGGGAAGTCGATCTCTCATTCATCTTGCTGGCAGAGTTATAACATTTGAAGTCATAATATATACTTTGGTATAAATTGAGATTTTTAGAATAAATATTTTTAAATTTATGTCAATAAAAAACCCTCTTCTTGAGGGGCTTTTATTAATTTCTTCTATTTATTCTTTATAATTTTATCTATCAATCCATAGGCAAGAGCTTCTTCAGGACTCATAAAATTATCTCTATCACAGTCTGCTTTTACTTTCTCAACCGTTTGCCCAGTATGTTTTGCAAGAATACCGTAGAGAGTATTTCCTGTTTTGATAATATGATTCGCAGCCAGCATAATATCAGTCGCTTGTCATTCAGCTCATCCAAGTGGTTGATGAATCATAATCTCACTATGTGGAAGAGAATACCTTTTCCCTTTGGTTCCTCCAGCTAAGATGATAGATCCCATAGAAGCCGCAAGACCAATACAAACAGTGATAACATCACATTTGAGGTACTGCATCGTATCATAAATAGCGAGTCCAGCCGTAACGTGACCTCCTGGAGAGTTTATATACATAGTGATAGGAGATTTCGAATCTTGTTTATCAAGAAACAGCATTTGTGCAATAATCGTATTTGCTACCATACTATCAATCGCGTCTCAGAGGAAAATAACTCTATCTTCAAGAAGTCTCGAATAGATATCGTAGACTCTTTCTCAACCACCAGGAACTTTATCGATAACCGTTGGAATGAGCGTATTTTGGATAGAGGTAATCGTATTTTTTTTCTTACTTACGTACATACTATATAAATCTTTAAAAAATAATATCTCATTTATAGTATAACAATTTTTTTCAAACTAAACCACTTTAGATGGGTATTTTTACTTTACAAATACCCAATAATTCATATTCTATAAAAAAGATTTAGATAATAACTTGAAGAAAAATGAATGAAAATATAGTAACCCGTTTCCCACCAAGTCCAACAGGATACGTCCATATAGGAAGCCTTCGCACCGTTCTTTATAACTATCTTTTTGCAAAAAGATATGGAGGTAAGATGATTCTTCGTATCGAAGATACTGATAGAACCCGCCTTGTTGAATGAAGTGTTGATAATATGCTTCAAGTATTGGCTTCTGTTGGTTTGATGCCAGATGAAGGTCCAAATAACCCTGGAAATCTTGGACCCTATTTTCAATCAGACAGACTTGATATTTATACAAAATATGCCGAAGAACTTCTCGAGAAAGATCAAGCCTACTATTGTTTTTGTTCGAGCGAAAGACTCGATGAGCTTCGTCGTGAACAAGAATCACTCAAACTCCCAACTAAATACGATGGCAAATGTAAATATCTCTCAAAAGAAGAAGTACAAGAAAATTTAAAAGCAGGGAAACCATACACGATACGTCTCAAAGTGCCTCAAAATGAAAATATAGTTTTTGAAGATGTTATTCGTGGAAGAGTAGAAATCAATACAAAAGACATCGATGATCAGGTTCTTATGAAATCAGATGGATTTCCAACCTATCATCTTGCGAATGTCGTTGATGATCATCTCATGGGAGTGACTCACGTAATTCGTTGAGAAGAATGGGTTTCTTCAACGCCAAAACACGTACTTCTTTATAGAGCTTTCTGATGGAATCCACCATATTTTGCACATTTACCACTTCTCCTCTGAAAAGATAAGAAAAAACTTTCAAAAAGAACGGGAGATGTATCAGTCGAATCGTATCTTGAAAAATGATATCCCACAGAAGCGATTCTCAATTATATAGCCCTCCTTTGATGGAACCCAAAAACAACCGAAGAATTTTTCACACTTAAAGAACTCACTGAACGTTTTGAACTCGAACAAGTCCATAAAGCATGAGCCATCTTTGATATAGAGAGACTCGAATGGTTTTCAAGCAAGTATATACAAAATATGGAAGAAACCGAACTGTATAACCGACTCGAAACGTATCTAAAACGTTATGATACCGAAACTCTTGAAATGATTGAAAAAAAAGAAAAAGACTTCACTTTGAAAATTTTGAGAGAACTCAAACCAAGACTAAGGAAATTTATTGAATTTAAAGAACAATCATCATTTTTTTATAACGAAATTCTTCCAAACAAAGAAGTTTGTCTCAATGAAAAAATGGGGATAGTAGACTATGAAACCGTGAAAAAATCTTTGAATCTTGCACTCAATATCTTGAATCAAAGACAAGAAAAATATACTTCTATCGATGAAATTAAAAACGAATTTATAGAAAGTATTCAAAAAGAAGGAATGAAAAACGGTCAAGTTCTCTGGCCAGTACGTGCTGCACTTACTTCAGAAATGACATCTCCTTGAGCTTTTGAATGTATTTTTATACTCTGAAGACAAAAGTCAATACAAAGACTTGAACAAATTTTGAAAGTTCTCAAATAATACGGTACAATTATCTAAGATTTAAAGTTTCTATAAATATCTATTGATAGTATAGAAAAATAAAACAAAAAGTAGCTATTAAAAACAAAAAAATATGAATTATAAAACTCTTAAATGAATGATGGATAATCTTGTAAAGAATCATAGATGTCCGATGTGTCAAAGTAGTATTGTAGATGAAAATATAGATATTATTGGAGCAGCTGGAACAACGCTCAATATAGACGTAGAGTGCCCAAAGTGTCAAAAACATACGATGATTCGTGCAGAAATAGCTCATATAGATGCACGAACCTTTTGAGTAGGGAAAGAAGGAGCTGAAAACTTTAGAGAATATTTTGATAACTTCAAAAAATCTCTTCTGAGTCAAAATAACAAGAGACCTTCCTCAGAAATGACGGCTGCAAAAGAAGCAGATAATCTTATCAAAGATAATGAAATTATTCACTTGAGCAAAAGTCTCAAATCAAAAAAAATAAGCGTTAGCGATCTTTTTTGAGATAAGGAGTAATATACAAAAGCATTGATTTTTTATGATTAAAAGATATAGTTTTCACACTATATCTTTTTTATGTATTTATGAACAAAATCATCGCATTTATTTGTATCATTGTGACGCTCTATATAGTGTCTGTTTTTGTTATTCCAGATACAGCAGATAAACTTGGATCAAATATATGACTTGAAAAGTTTAACCAAAGTATACGTTGAGCAAAAAAAGTAGTCGATTCAGGTATAAAACTTCCAGAAGCCAGCGGAGGAATTCTTGATATGTACCAAGATACTGTAAATGAAGCAAGGCAAGCAAAAGATATTTATGATAAAGCGGTAGAACAAGGAAAAGACGTAAAACAAAAAATAGATACGGTACGTGCCACTCTTTCTTGAGCACAAGATACCGTCAATAAAACAATAGAAACCGCAAATACCGTGATAGAAACTTGAAAAGAAATCCAAAATAAAATAGGAGAGGTAAAAGATAGCCTCAACGATGTCACAAAACTTTGAAATAGTATTGGATGACTCGTGAGTACTTGAACCACTAAATAAAGAGAGATTGTCTTTCGAATCGAGCCTGATCAAGAAGAAATTTTACCTTTTTTGTAAGACGTTCAATTTCATACACTCAGTGAAATAAAGATTCTATATGAAGAACTTCTTCATATATTTCTTTTTTTGATATGATATTTGTATAGGGAACAAATTCTAAATGTTCTAAAATAGCTCTCAAACGAAGCTCATAAATTTTCTTTTCAAAGTCAAAAGTAAACCTTGACTCAATTTTTTGTAACTCTGTAAGAAATAAAAAATCTTCTGAATTTTTATCTTTTAATTCTGAAATTTCTTTTTTTATTTTATAAAGTGAGTAGAGGAGAGGGTGATCATCAACTGCACGAATCTTTTGATGAAGTTTCTTTATAATATCTCTTTTTTCTCCAGGTAGAGTTTCTGAAACGATTTTTTTCACATTAAAATTAAAGCGAGTCCAATCAAAATAGACTTCTTTATCTACTTCAAAAAATCAGAATGGCGATGCAATCTTTCTTTTTTTTCCAAGAAGTGAGATAAAAAACTTAATCATCTTTACAAAAAGATAAGTAATATATTTATATTAAAACATATAATATAATTTATGTCAAATATTTACAAATTATTTTTTTAGATACAATGTCGAAGCCTTTAATATAACAATCTCAATGAAAAAATATTTTATCCAAACATTTGGTTGTCAGATGAACGAAGCTGACAGTGAAAAAATCAATATGATGCTATTGCAATCAGGTTTCTCAAAGGTAGCTACTTGGCAAGAAGCTGACCTCGTTATTTTCAATACTTGTTCTGTCCGTAAAAAATGAGAAGATAGAGTCTACTCTCTTATGAATGAACTTTCAAAAGAATTTAAAACATCAGGCAAAAAAATTATCAGTGGAATCACAGGATGTATGGTGAGAAAAACAGGACTCAATAAAGTATATTTTGAACAAAAAGAAGAAAGAGAACGTGCAAAAAAGATACAATACTTAGAAAATAAAGAAGGTATTTTTAACAGTGATGACAAACTGTTCCCAAAGATTCTCAATCTCGATTTTACCCTTCGTATCGAAGAGATAAAGTATCTCCCTTTTATACTTACGCATATTTACTGAGAAAAAATAGGCCAAGATGATAAATTTTCGGACTACCTAAAAAGTCGTCAACAAAGAGAAAATCCTTTTTCTGCTTCTATTATCATCCAGACAGGTTGTGATAACTACTGTACTTTTTGTATCGTGCCTTTCACTCGTGGTCGTGAGATTAGTCGTCCTATGGATGAAATCGTGAGTGAGTGTCGTGAAGCCGTTCAAAATGGAGCTCGTGAGATTACGCTCCTTGGTCAAAACGTAAACAGTTACGGAAAACAATTTATCGATAAAAAGTACTGGAACGAAGAAAAAGGAAAGTGGAATGAGTGACTTTGAAAAAGTCCTTTTCGTCAGCTCCTTGAAGAAGTATCAAAGATAGAATGACTTGATAGAATTCGTTTCACCTCAAGCAATCCTCACGATATGACTCAGGATATTCTTGACGCAGACTTTGAACG
>CAYUZH010000053.1:7269-8350 GCA_964449635.1 uncultured Candidatus Peribacteria bacterium
CAATCAGGATCAAACGAGCTTCTCAAACGTATGAATCGTAAACATAAATACGAAGATTTCAAAAAAATCGTTGATTACCTGAGATCAAAAGATCCATTTTTCGCAATTTCAACAGATATGATAGTGGGGTTTAGCTGAGAAACAGAAGCTATGTTTGAAGATACTTTGAAGGCTTTTGACGAGTGTGTATTTGATTTTGCGTACAATGCTCGTTACTCCGTTCGCCCATGAACGATTGCTGCTAAGATATATCCAGACAATATTCCTGATCAAGAGAAGGCTTCTAGATGGCACAAAATAAATTCAAAACTTGAAGAATGCGTACAAAAGAGAAATACTTTGATGCTCTGAAGAATGGATGAAGTGATGATCAACGGAGAACGAGATGACCAGTGGTTTGGACGTACTCGCAATTTCAAAGAAGTCTTTTTTGATAAGTCCCCCTTAACTCAAAGGGAGATGTCCAAAGGGCAGGGGGATTTAAAGATAGGTAATATTGTAAAAGTAAAAATAACAGAAGTTGATAGGTGGGTTTTGAAAGGGGAGTTAATGTAATTTGAGGAAGGATATTTTAGTTTATTTTGTTTACAAATCTTATGTAATGGACTATAAAGTAATACTTTTAGAACTACAAAAAAAGTGGAATGTTCAAAAAGATGGAACTTGGATTCCTATATGCTGAGAAATGAGTATCCCTTGAGTTCAAATATATGATACTTGAACTATAGAAAATCAACTAAAATCAATACTTAAAGATATTCTTAATATTGATTGTGTTATAGAAATAAATGAAAATAGAGAAGTTAAAGAAATAAAAATAGATAAAATCAATTTTCAGTACGATTGAATTGAACACTTTTATACTGATTATAATTATAATTTTTTAATATATGTATCACATGAAGATACAATTACAATAGGAAGTGACAAGATAAATAATTTTATTAGGACTTAATATTTTTTATATATTAAACCAACTTCTTCTCACTCTTAAAATACCAAAACGCTCCTATAAAAAGTATGCCGAAAAGTCACATCGAAGCCCAAAATGGAAGTGTGATATGCAAACTATAGAGAATTC
>CAYUZH010000054.1:0-411 GCA_964449635.1 uncultured Candidatus Peribacteria bacterium
ACCACCGATTTCAATAACTGCTAGCATAAAGCTAAAAAATTAAATATTAATAATTGAAAGAATCTTGCCTCTGCAAAAAAACAATTTTCTCTCATTTTAAGTGTAAAACTTAAAAACAGAATCCCTAATTTACTCTGTACTTAAGTCTTAAAAGCTCAATTATATAATTTATAGCTTAAATTATACCCTTCAACCTTTAAATTATCGTAAAATTTTTTATTTTTCTCTGTAACCTTGTCCCTTTTACACTCTGTAAATTCTAATGGCTCTGGGTAGAAGGATTCGTCGCAAGTCGGACATCCGCCCTCGAAAGATACAAACGTATCTTTCTTTCGCTGCGCTCAGGACTCCTTTCGAATCCAAAGTATTTTTTCTCTGTAACCTTGTCCCTTTTACACTCTGTAAATTCTA
>CAYUZH010000054.1:486-7385 GCA_964449635.1 uncultured Candidatus Peribacteria bacterium
CCACTTGGCGACACCCCAATAAGGCCTCCCTATTATATAAAAGATTCTAAAATGTCAAAAAAAATTATATCTTTGCTAAGGTTAGCTATAAAACAACAAAAAAGTCTCTCTATTATGAATAACTTTTGTTATAATAATGTAAAATAGAAAATACTTAAATTTTTGAAAATTTATAAAATACCTTTATACTACCGAAAATATCCTTAACTCTAACATATTATGATGAAAATTGTAAAGTGGCTTGCTCAAAAACCAGAAGATTCAACAGTAAGACTCCAAAAAATTATATTTTGAAGTCTTCTTATTCTCCTTTCATACTACAACCTTATATATCTTGGGAAATCTCTTGAAACAGAATTTTTTTGGATAGCCGTAAATGATTCTTTTATCATGGGAGTAAAATATTTTCTTGTTCTTATAGGATGTATCCCCCTCATAGCATGAGCTCTTGATGTATGTATACTAAAAAGTAAATATATGAGAATCGTACAGATAGTATTGTGAATCATACTTATATACCTTTCAACAAAAATTCAAGAAACTCCAAAACTCGATTTTGATATTATTCTTTTCTTTGCTGGATTTTTTCCTATATTTATGGGAATAACTGGGAAATGTATCACAAAAAAATGTCAGAGATTTGCAGAAAAAGTTCAAAAAATCAGAGTATAATATCAACAAGGACCTTCTAAAAAAGGTCTTTATTTTTTATAGAAATACTATGAAAAAATACTTTCCTCTTTTAGTTACGACAATAGGTATAATCCCTATCATTTTAAGTATTCCTTTTGCTATAAATATAACTTCTTACTTAGTAGATAAAAGCCTCTCAGAAGAAATAAAAGAATCAAAAATAGGTATTATCGAAAAGAAAGAAGCCCAAAGTGGGACTGGGGTATTTACATTTTTTTGAGATTCTCACCGGGGAAGATGATTTACCTATTATGAAAAAAAAGATACAAAATATAAAGAATATACTCTTTTAGATCTCACAAAAAAAGATGGGAAATATAAAAAGTTTTTACAAGGTTCGCACGAAATAATTGTAAATTTAGAAACAGCAGTAAGTGAAACATCTGAATGTTACAATTCTTGAAAATCTGTCCAAATCAGTATGACTCCACCAAATTTAAAAACACTAACAGATATTGGAATCACTGTCGTGAATACAGCAAATAATCATAGTTACGATTGCTGAGTACATTCGTATACAAAAGCAAAAACATATATTTCAGATACATGACTAAAACAGTTTGGTGACGGCAGAGGAGAAGAAAGTGTCGTTTACACAGGAAGTTATGACGGAGAAAAATTTGCGTTTTTTGGATTTGAATGAATAGAAACAAAGCCAGATCGGGACGAGAAAATAAAAAAAGTGCAGGAGTATTCCGAAGCATGATATTTACCAATAGTAAGTCTTCATTGGGGAATAGAATACTCAAATAGTCATACGGAGTTTCAAAAAAATCTTGCCCATAGATTCATCGATGAAGCAAACGCAAGACTTATAGTAGGACACCACCCTCACGTTGTAGCTGATAAAGAAATATATAAGTGAATTCCTATCTATTATAGTATAGGAAATTTTCTATTTGATCAGCCATTTGAAAATACTCTCAAGTGACTCTGAATAAAATGTTTTGTGAGTCAAAAAAATTCAAGTTGCGAAGAACTTGAATTTAAGAGAGAAAAAGAAAAGTATAAGATAGTGGTGGATTAGTTTACGTCTGGAATAATTAAATCTTTTGCTGGTTGATAAAAATCAAGACTTTCTTGCCCAATTCTCTCAATAACATAATCAATAAGTTCTTCTTTTTTCACTTCTTCTTGTTTTCCTGTCTCATAGTTTCTAACTTGAAAACGGCCATTTCTCGCCTCCATAACCCCCACGATAACGACAAATTTTGCACCTATTCTTTGGGCCTTTAACATTTGTTCTTTGATAGAAGGAGTCCCAAGAGAAGCAAGGGTATTAATTCCACGATTACGAGCTTCTAAAGAAATAGGAAGCACTGCTTTTTTCGCTTCATCTCAAAGTTGTACAAAATAGAGATCTATTTTATCTTTATTTCTGATTTTTATATTTTGTTCTTGTAGAATACGAATAAGTGACTCTACACGAACCGCAAATCCAGTAGCTGGGATATCTTCTTCATATCCTATATTTTTTGCAAGACTATCGTATCTTCATCAGATAACAATATTTTCACCCGTTTCGTTATAAACAATTTTCCAAACGATATCAGTATAGTATCGAAGTTTATGAATAAGACAATGATCCTCATGATACTGAACACCAAGCATATCAAGATATTCTTTAAATTTTCCATAATGTTCTTTTGAATCTTTTTTAAGAAATTTGATTATACTCGGTGCCTGAGAAGCAAGGATTTTTTCATCTTCTTGCTCACTTTCAAGAAGTTCAAGAGGATTTGATTCTAAAAGTTTGAGTCATTGTGGAGAAAGGAGATGTTTTTTGTTATCGTAAAAACTCTTTAATTCTTCAATATATTTTTCAAGTTCTTTTTTGTTTCAAAGAGTATTGATTTTTACACTAAATTTTCACTGAAGTCCCATTTGATTGAGAGCATCAACATTCATAAAAATCTGCTGAGCATCAAGAATCGGATCACTTTCTCAGATAATTTCAGCTCCTATTTGATAAAATTGTGTAAATTCTCCAACTCAAAGAGAATTCTTACGAAAATATCTATCAATATGGTAAAAATACACTGGCTGAAGTTCATCTTCATATTTTCACTCTATATAGAATCTCATAGTACCAATCGCCGCTTCAGGACGAAGAGCGAGACTCTCTCAAGAATCAGATTCAAATTGGTATAACATCTCATTAAGAAGGACATTATCTCAAAATATCTTTTTATAGAGTCCTCCATTTTCGAAAAGTGGAGTTGATATACGTCTGAAGCTATTTTTTCTAAACTCATGACGATATACTTTTTTCAAAAAGTTAAAATAATTATGGTAGTTTGGAGATAAATCCATAGTACCTTTTGGGGCAGTTTCCAAAGACATAGTAGTAATATTATGGGAATACAGAGAGTTATGAAAATGTGCAAAAACAAGAAATTCGAGGAAGAAAAATTTCTTTGAAAGGAGCTTACTAAAAACGTAAGTGACTGAGAAGCAAATTTTTCTGACAAAGAAGTTCGAAGTTTTTCCGCGTTTTCTTCTATTTGAAAAATAAATGAAACGTCTTTTCTCATCATAGTACATTTTTTCGATTTTCCAAGTTGTTTTTTTATTTTTTTTTATTAGAGTACGTCCATATTTTTTAAAGTTAGAGAAAATGGTATCAAACATACTACAAATCAACCAATATGTACTCAATTTCTTCAATTCATTTTTAGAAATTCCTTTTATTACAACACTTGCTCCGCTTTTTGCAGATCTCCCTATATTTTTTCTCCCTCTTTTTCTGGTATCAATGTGGATATATTATGGACTTCATAAAGAGAGAGGAAAACAAGAAACACTTATATTTATATTTATATCTTGTGTAGTAGGACTTATGATATCTGTAATCATACAACAGTTTGTTCATCTTGAAAGACCAGATCTTCATATAAAAAATGCCGTTCACCTCATCCTCAACAAAATACCAAAAGCTTCATTTCCATCAGACCATGCATCTGTGAGTATAGCATTTATAACAGGGTTATATCTTTGGAATCAAAAAAAGGTATTTTGGATATTTGCCCCGTTCGTCATACTTATGAATCTTTGTAGAGTAGTAGTATGAGTTCACTGGCCATTTGATATTCTTGTTTGAAGTATAGTATGAATAGTATCTAGCTTGATTACATTCAGATATATCACAAAAATAAAATTTGTAAAAAAACTAAATTCTTTCATAATACATATATCATCATTACTTAAGTTATAGTCTAAAAATCATGAAGAAAGTTATCGCACTTACTGGTGGTTCAACAGGAGGACATGTATTTCCCCTCCTCTCTGTTTATAATTTCTTAAAAGATGCAGAGAAATATGAATTTCTATGGATCTGAGAAGAAAATTCACTCGAAGAAGAAATCGCAGAAAAAAATAGAATTCATTTTCTCCCAGTAGCCGCAGGTAAAATACGTAGATATTTTGATATCAGAAATCTGTTTGAGCCACTTAAAAATATGACTGGAGTGGTTCAAGCAATGAATTATATCAGAAAGCATAAAATAGATGTCGTTTTCTCAAAAGGATGATATGTAAGCCTTCCTCTTTGTGTGGCTGCGAAAATCCTCTGAAAAGAGGTATATATTCATGAATCAGATGTGGTAACCTGACTTTCAAATAAATATCTTTCAAAATTTGCAACAAAAGTTTTTTATAGTTTTCCAAATGATAAGATAAATGGAAAAAAACATATCTATCTCGGACAAATACTCAATCCAGAATTAACTGATTATATTGAAGATTTAGAAGTGATAGAAAATGAACGCCTCAGAGTTCTTATTATCGCTTGAAGCCAGTGATCAACAACTATATTTCAAAGTATTCTTCCAATCATTTGAGAATTTCCAGAGGTTGATTTTGAAATCATACTTTGAGAAAAAAATATGCACTTCCGAGATGACTTTAAAAAGTTTCCAAATACGAGAGTTCATGATTTTGTCACACAAAAAAGACTCGGGAAAATATATAAAGAAGTAGATATAGCCATTACGCGAGCGGGAGCCACCACTCTTTGGGAACTCTATTATTTTTGAATACACGCTATCACTATACCTCTCAAAAATAGTGCGAACAATCATCAAATTAAAAATGCTCTCTATTTTAAAGAAAAATTTTGAAGCGATGTTCTTGATGAAGAAAACGAACTTACCGAACATCTTTATAATCTTATAGAAAAATATAAAGACCTTCGTAAAGCAGGTCTCAATTTAGAAGGTTTCTTCGAACCGTTAAATAAGCTAAAAGAATATATATAAAATAAGACTTATATATATATAACCTCTAAAAATAGAGTCAAGCCGTTTTTTACGTCTCCGTCATATAAATTTTTGACGGAGATTTTTTATTGTGTTAGTATTGATATGTTGATTACAAAAATAAAAATACATTACTTTTTAAAAAAGCGCTTATGTGAACCGATTTAAATCAAAGATTAAAATCATTTGCTCCTATTTCTCTTACCCAACTCAATGCACAAGCAAGCTTCCTTGATAGAATTGATGTAAAATACCTGATGAGTGAACAAGACTTTGAAAAAATTCTCTCAGATTTAGAAGAAAACTTTTATATTTTAGAAATCAATTGAAAATCTATCTTTGAATATCAAAGTATCTATATGGATACTGCTGAATATGATTTTTACTATCAACATCAAAATAAAGAAAAAAATAGAACAAAAGTGAGAACTCGCCTCTATGTTGATAGCGGGATAGCATTTTTTGAATATAAACAAAAACAAAATAAAGTAACCAGAAAATTTAGATACCAAATGGATGTTTCAGGACATGGAAAGATGACAAATGATTCAAAAAAATTCTTTGAGGGAGTATACCAAAGTATGTATGGTACTTCTCCGAAAAAAGAAATACTTCCAGCACTTGAAACACATTACAATAGACTCACATTTTGTAGTAAAAATAATGATGAAAGAGTCACCGTTGATTTTAACGTAAGACTAAAAGACACAAGAGTAAAAAAAGCTGAGCAAACAAAACTTGAAAATGTTGTAATACTTGAAAGTAAATCTACTTCAGAAAAATGTCCAAGTCAAAAAATCATGGAAAAATATGATATAAAAGAAGCAAGTTCTTGTAGTAAATATTCACTCTGAATAGTCTACAGCGGAATAGCAAAAGAACATTCTGTATTTGATAAAACGATGAAACAAATAGAAAAAATATCAAGGGAAAAATAAAGACAGTTGCGCAAAACTAAAAAAATCCTCCATTTAAGCCTTGGAGGATTTTTTATTTTTTGTTGTTTTTTTACTTTTCAACTCAACTTTTAACTTCTTTTGTTCTTTCTCAAACTTTTGTTTCTCTTTTTCAATTTTTTGGTAATATTTAAAAAGTCCTCTCGCTCCAAATCGTTTCTGTGGAAGATGAGAAAGTTCAAGTTTCTCAATCCATAGCTTTATATTGAGATACGAAGATCATTCAATTTCAAGAATCGCAGGAATTCACTCATACTCATCAATTTCGAAAACAAAGTCTTCAATTTCATATGTTACTCTATATTTTGATTTTTCACGAGTTTCTTTCAATCCATATTTTTCAAGAACTTTCTTAAATCCTTCAGGATTGGTAATCTTAAACTCTCATTCTTGAGCAACTTTGAGATGATCATCTTCTTCCCTTTTTTTAATCGTATACAAATGCTCTTCCCCTTTTTTACGAATACGAAAACGACGTTCCATATTTTCCATATGATCTCCAGAAGCATCAAAATCATAATATACATCGTGAATATATCACTCAAATTTTTTCTTCGCATCAAAAGAAAGGAGTTTTTCTATTACTTTTTCTTTGTTAATTTCGAGAATTTTTATTTCTTTTTCAAGCATAGTTTTATATTTATTTTTTATTTTTTAGTTTATCCTTAATTCTTGTCTCTTGCTCATCCTTTATAGACTTAGGTTTCTTTTTTAGTTCTGAGAAAACATCCTTGGTAAAAGGAAGAATTTCATGAAATATAGAAAGTGCTTTATCCATATTTTGGTTTTTATATCAGTTATTCTTTTTTTCTTCTCATTCTCCAACTTTTGGATCAACCTTATCAAACATCTCTCTCGCACCCGTTGAAAGAGATTCAATCGTTTCTCAAATATTTGAAGTAGTCCCTCAGTCTTGAATACCAAAATATTCTCTCACTTTTCTGATATCTTCTTTTGACTCTCACTCAACTTCTATAATCGGCTTTATATTATC
>CAYUZH010000054.1:7395-8346 GCA_964449635.1 uncultured Candidatus Peribacteria bacterium
AATTTGAATTTTTTCTTTTTTCCTTTTCAAAAGTTAGTAATATAAGTGTATGATTTTCTCATCTTCGTCTTTCAACGACTCGCTATAAATCAGGCTTCTTTAAGAGATTTTAAATATGCCGTTGCATCGTTCACTTGAAACTCTCTTTCTAAACAATCTCTTACTTCTTTTCACTCTTTCTCTCTTTTTGCAGTAGTAAAATATTCAATCCTATCTTTATATTTTTTTATACGAAAACGAAGACTTTTAGAACCTTCTGGACGACTTTTATCATCAAGTCTATAATCTGGCAAATCAAAATAGATATCAGTAACTTCACATACATCTTCTGGTATAAGAATTCATTTTTTTGTATTATGAGCATCATACAACTTTGTTTGAAATAAATCAACATTTGCATTCATAACTTTTACTTCTCTTTCTTTTAGTATCTCATTTGTAATATTGTCACTGAGATTTAAAATATTAACTCAAAGCAGAACTTTAAAGAAAGAGGTAATTCAAGCATCATGAAAAATATCTTGAAGTTCAGAGAGAAGGTTCTTATCAAGATTGAGAACTCTTTTTCCTTCAAAGGAAAATCATACTTTTTCAAGAAGTCTTTTTACATAAGACACATAAGCTATATATCATACTTTATTTGATTCATTCAAAGAATTTTTTGATTTTCAAAGTATTTGTTTCACCTCTCATGTAACAGACTGAATAACTTTATTGACATCCATAAAAGTCCTCTCTTCTATTCATTCTATACTCTTTTCTAAATCAAATCACTTATCAATTATTTTTCTTCTAATTTTTTCAGAAATTATCTGTAAAGAGTTTACTCCATTATTAATAATACTTCAAAGAACTTTAGATTCGTGTCAATCAAATGATTCTTTTACTCAAATAAGAGGCATAGAGCTATTTAATAATAAATTTGGATTATTTTAACTATTTATTTAATTA
>CAYUZH010000055.1:0-7452 GCA_964449635.1 uncultured Candidatus Peribacteria bacterium
ATCTTACTGGCAAGAATTACTTTTTCTCGAATTCATGGATTTTTTGCAAACCATGTTCCTATATACGTTTCTGTAAGTCATTGTGTCTCCTTCATCGGTGGAATAGCATACAGTTCTGCCGTGTCGATAAAGTTTATTTGTCTTTCTTTTATCGCATAGTGAAGTTGTTCATGGGCATCTTTTTCAGTATTTTGGTAGCCCCATGTCATCGTTCCCAGACAGATTTTTGAGACTTCAAGTCAGGTATTTCAAAGAAGTTTTTTTTGCATAGAATTATATTTTTAGGAAAGCGAGCCAAATAGCTCAAGTAAAAGAAAGAGCTGTTCAAAGAAGAAATAAAATTATTTTATTTTTTTCTTGTATCTCCTTAAGTATAAAAACAGCTATAAGAGCGTTAAGTACTCAACAAAGCTCTGCAAGGGGGTATGCCTTTCCCATTCAAATATTAAGAACCGCTATCGTTGCTCAGAGATTTCAAAGCGCCCATAAACCTCCTGAAAAAAGAAGAGGAAACCCCTGTTCAAAAAGTTTTTTTGGGAGAGAAAGACTTCTCTCTTTTATGAGTAAGGTAAGGAGAGAACCAACTACCATTCAAATATTGAGAGGAAGAAGCATCAAAAAAGGAGAAGTATGAGATTGAAGTTCTTTAATGGGCATAAGGTAGGTCACCATATCAAACTCGCACTAAGAGCTAACAGAACTCAAGAAAATACAAGTTTATTATTGTCCTTTTTTGTCTTCGATTGTATAACGAGAAAAACACCAGTAATAACAAGCATAACTGCTAATAAGGCACTAAATAAATTTCCTGAAAATTCTTTGTAGTAAAGTATTCCCCAAAGAAAACTGATAACCATCCCAGAGGGAGCCCATATACTAAATGCTTTTCAAACACCTATTTTTGCAATAGCTAGAAAGGCAAAAAGTCCCGCAAAACTCCAAAGAACCCCACTTATAAAAGGAAGAAAAAATGAAACTACCGAAAATCCACTAAATCAATTCAGGAGACAATACCCTATAAATAAAAAGACATTAAAAATAAGTGCCCCTAGTGTGATAAGAAGATTTTCATAAAAAGGGTTATTTATATTATTTGAAGCATTTCTTGAAAAAGAAAGCCATGTTCCCCAAGAAACTATAGCAACAAATAAACCTCCAAATCAAATGAGTTCTTGTGTCATATATTATTTTTTAATTTTTAAACTACTTCTTCCACTCTCCGTCCTTGAGCGCCAATTTTATATCTTCCACAAATTCTTCGAGAGGAATCCCTAGCATCGTCTCACAGTTAAGAGCCTCTCCTCTATCAACTCCCGCAGCAAATGATGTATCTTTGAGTTTTTTTCTGATACTCGAAGGTTTAATTTCCATAACATCACCACTTGGAATCATACGAAAGTATGCCCAAATAAATCCTGATAGTTCATCAACCGCATTGATATACTTACGAATAAGCGTATCAGGTTTTTCTACAATACCGGGAAGAAAATGTCCATGACTGCGAATATCAGCTCTGGCTTCAGGATTCAAATTGACTTCATCACATATTTTGTCGAAATCCTCTTTGAGGTGTTTTTCTCCATTTTTTTCTATATAGTCCCGATCAATATCATGTAAAATCCCTACTGTCCACCAATACTGACTATCCTGACCAAGTTTTTGTCCAAAGTACTCCATAATTTTCCCTACTTGATGAAGATGTTGTTTTGTAGCCAGAGCGTATTTGTCTACAAGTACGAGAACTTGCTCACGAGTTGGATCCATAAACAAAGGTTTAGTAATATTCTTTCTGTAAGAGTATTTAAAAACAGAAAAATGGAAATTTTAAAATATTGACTAATGCATTATTATAATTATTATATAATTATACTTTATCATACTTTATGAAATACAACGGTGTATTTATCCCTTGAATATATGACAACACCACTTCTCTTGAGTGACAAATAGAGAAATGTATTGATTCATCTATACAACTTACCCCTCAAATTCTCGCCAATCTTATTGTAAAATATATATTCACTTATATTTACCCAAATGAAATAAGTTCAAAAATTTCAGAAAGTGATATAAACGAATTTTATAGACAGTCTCTTGAATACCACTCAAACTATAGATGAGAGAAAAGACCCGAAATAAGTTCTTTTGCTCGTCTGTACGCACCTTATGAATACCAAATGTGAATGGCTTGAGATATAGCTGCTACGATTCCTCTTTTGCAAAGCATTACTTCAAAAAATATAGAAACTCTCATCTGAGAAGACATTGTAAATGTTGAAGCTGGAACTTGAAGCGGAATACTGCAGTTAGCTCGATATATATGGGCCGAGAGAAATAAATCAACAATCAAGGTAAAAAATAACATTTGAATTGAAACGAGTAAAGACGCAGCTATCCGAACCAGTGAAATACTAACAAAACTTCGTATATGAAAAGTTCTTTATTGAGACTCAACAGATGTATGATTTTATTCAAACAACAAAATTCCTCAACAAATTCATTTTTTCACAAATGAGAATATTCCTCGATATTGAACTACTTTGAAACAGGAACCTTTTGTGAGAAATATCCTTACCCTACTTGAACATGTATGAGATGAGAACTTTGAAAAAATAGATTTGTTCCCTTTTTATAGTAAATTTCAACATAAAATATCAGAGGAAATAGTTGTTATATTCTGATGAAAAAAATCTTTATGTAGCTTGAAGCTACTTAAGTCTCTTCAAAAGGATATAGAAAACCTAGAAAAAAACCTCATTTCTCTTGGAATTTCATTCAATCAAGAAAAGTTTTATGACGATCAATGAACTATAGGAGATGAGTTTATAGTATGAATATCTCCTCAATGATTTATACACTTTCAAAATTGATGGTATCATAGATGGAAGAAAAAATAAAAAAACCTTTTCATACAAAATATTTCACTATAATCAAAAATAATCCTTCACAAAAATGTATGAAAAAACGTATAAAATTTATCATTATCACTGGTGGAGTTATCTCAGGAATTGGAAAATGAGTCGCTGGTGCTTCCGTTTGATTCTTCCTTTCCGAACATCGTAAGGTAGTACCTATTAAACTCGATGGATACCTCAACGTTGACCCAGGAACGATGAATCCTCAAGAACATGGAGAAGTGTTTGTCCTCAAAGATGGTGCCGAAGTAGACATGGATTTTGGACACTATGAGCGATTTTTATGAATCGAATGTGAAAGTAGTCAAAGTATTACTATGGGAAGAGTTTATAAAGGAATTCTTGAAAAAGAACGTCGTGGTGACTACCTTGGAAAGACAGTCCAAATGATTCCTCATGTCACTGACTACATTATGCATCGTATAGAAAAAGTAGTGCAAAGCCTTGATGGTGACATCTGTCTTCTGGAAGTTGGATGAACTGTTTGAGATCTCGAAGCAGAACTTTATATAGAAGCAGTGAGACAATTGAAACTCAAAACTCCTCGTCACGATTTTCTTCATATTCATCTCACCTATGTTCCGATTCCTCATGGGGTCAACGAACAAAAAACAAAACCAACCCAGCAGAGTATAAATCTTCTCCAAGCAAGGGGGTTGTTTCCAGATATCATTTTTGCACGAGGTATTGAGATGCTCACAGAAAATTCTCGCAAAAAAATTGCTCTCTTTTCAAACCTATCAGAAAATCATATTTTTTCCCTGCCTGACGTGAAAAGCATTTACACTATTCCTGAACTTTTGAGTAAACAAGGATTTCAAAAAAAATTGAGTTCGCTTTTACAAATCAAAGACTTTTCAAAGAAAAAAAGTGCTGTTTGGAATGAACTCTTAGAGGGGAAAGCAAAAAAAGAAGTTCGTATTGGTATCATCGGAAAATATACGGCTCTGGAAGATTCGTATGGAAGTGTTGTTGAAGCGATTAAACATGCTTCTTTTCATTTTCAAGTTCAACCAATAATAGAATTCATCAATACAAGAGATGGGATTAATGTAGAGATTTTGAAAAACTATGATGGACTTATTGTTCCAGGAGGTTTTGGAAAAATAGGAATTGAACCGATGATTGCTGCTCTCAAGTTCGCAAGAGAAAACAAAATTCCGACTCTTGGAATTTGTCTTGGACTTCAACTGATAATGATAGAATATTTTAGAAATATAATTGGGATTAAAAAAGCGACCAGTTTGGAATTTGATGAAAAAACAAAATTTGATGTGATTACCCTTCTAGACTCACAAGCTCAAGTGATTGATAAAGGGGGAACAATGAGACTTGGAGGACAAAAAAGTATCTTAAAAAAATGAATAATCAAAGAATTATACAAAGAGGCAAAAAGAATTGATAATGATGATATGGTAAGTGAACGCTTTAGACATCGTTTTGAAGTCAATCCAAACTATCTCGATAAACTTGAAAGTACTCCTCTCAAGATTGTGGGAAAAAGTGAAAAAGAATGAATTGTTCAATTTATCGAAATGGATTCAAGTACTCATCCTTATTATGTCGGAACACAATCTCATCCAGAACTCACAAGTAAGTTAGAAAATCCAGCTCCTCTTTTTATGGGGCTTATTAAAGCTAGTATTTAAAAGAAAAGATAATATTGACTTATATAATAATATATTGATAATATATTTAAAATTAGTATATAGTTATTATTATGATTAATAAATCAGCAAGTATATTTAAAGAAGGAGTTTACAATCCTTCTCGTTCACTGATTCATGAGATAGAAATATTATCAACCCCAGAGACAAACATTGATATTTATGATATTATTAACCTCGTAGCAAAATATTTCTTTGCTTATATTTATACAGAATCTATCAATCTAAAAGTAAAAGAAGAAGAAATTAACGATATATTTAATCGATTTTCTTTTTATTGTGAGAATGCCCACTATGCAAAAAAATTCTCTTTTTCCAAAGAATCAAATATTTTTAGAACCAGTTCATATCAACTTTGTATGCTCTGAGACATATCATCTACCGTTGATATTATCAAAGACATTATTACTAGAAAAATCGACGATATTTTTTGAAATAAAGCCTATTATTGAATTGATCTGTGAACTGGAAGTGGTATTTTACTCCTTGCTCAGTATGTACAAGCAAGAAGAAATTGACTTATTCCCCAGGATAATACAAATATAGGTATAGAGCTTGATAAAAATGTAAGATTATTAAGTCAAACTCTTGCCCAAAAAGTATGATTCTGAAAAATAATACAATGAGACATAAGAGAGCAAAAAACATTTAATGAGCTTCAAATTAGTTCGCATTTTGTCTCAAATGAAAACTTACCAAATGAGACTAATACCTTTGGAATGAGTGATGATATTAAAGAACCTTTTTTCGAAAGTATCTTTGCTTTAGAAGATTGTATCACTTTAGAATGATCAAAGTTTTTTCCAGAACAACAAATTGATCTAGAAAGCTCTATTAGTAGAAGGGATATACGCACATTTTATGAATCATTTTTATGAAAAAAACCAAGAATACATCCTTCTTCCCGACTTTATCCAATCGCAATAGAAATAAATTGAAGAATACAAACTCTCTCTGAAGTAGGAAAAACCTTTGAGGAAAGTGGAATTATTAAACAAGCAGTCACAAATGAAAGAAGATGGTTTTAAAAAATAATCCCACATATGCGGGATTATTTTTGTTCATCTAGATATTGTACGACTGGAAATCACTGATTCATAAGCATATTTCTCAAATATTTTCATTGAAGTTTTCCTGGTAGAAAATGAGTATGGAAGTGCTCAACACTTCTATTTGCCATCGATTCTCTTGTACAAGAGAAGTATATTTGTTCAGAGTAAAATTGTTTTATCCATTTATAGGCTTCTGCGAGTTCCTCTGTTTCACCTGAATTCAGTTCATGAGAAAATATTTTGTGTAGATAGGGAACCAACATAAGATGGTTTTCCTGCCCTGAGTATGGATATTTGTTTTGAATAATGAACCAATATTTTCACCTCCAAAGGATTCTCTCTTTATTTGATTCTAAGTCACAAAAGGGACAATCGTCTTTTGAAAAAACTTTTTTTCACTTTGTTGTATGATATTCCTCTCGAGTTCAGATTTCTGACATAGACAGGTACTTAGTATATATTTCTTTGTATTTCGTTTTCTACGCCTGACTCGCTTTTTCAAGCTGCATTTTTTGATCTTCTACGGCAAGAGCATCAATAATAGGCGCGAGACGTCCTGTCATAATATAAGGGATTCAAGAGAAATTTTGTCCGATACGGTGATCGGTTACTCTATCCTGAGGAAAGTTATACGTTCTGATTTTTTCACTACGATCTCCACTTCCTACTTGAGCGAGACGAGCTTCTCAAAGCTCTAAATCCCTTTTTTCTTGTTCAAATTGATAGAGTTTTGAACGAAGAATTTGCCGGGCTTTTTCACGGTTTTTATGCTGACTACGTCCATCCTGACAAAATACAGAGATACCTGTCGGTATATGTTTTAAATGTACAGCTGAATCTGTTTTATTAACATGTTGTCATCCTGCTCCACTCGAACGAGTGAATTGCATCTCGACATCTTCTGGTTTGATTTCAACATCTACTTCTTCAACTTCTGGGAGAACCGCAACCGTTACAGCTGAAGTATGAACTCTTCCTTTATTTTCAGTTTCAGGGATTCTTTGAACACGATGTGTCCCTGCTTCGTATTTAAAACGAGAGTAGGCTCATTCTCCACGAACGTCAAAAATAATTTCTCTTACTCCTCCATTTTCACTCTCTGTCTTTTCACTGATTTCAATCGTAAATCCTTCTCCTTCAGCAAAAGTGATATAGGCTCTTGAAAGTTCTCAAGCAAAAAGTGCTGCCTCTTCTCAACCCGTTCAAGCTCTGACTTCAATAATAATGTTTTTCTCATCATTTGGATCTTTCGGAAGAAGAGCAAGTTTCAAACTTTCTTCAAGTTCTGTGATTTTTGCTTCTGATTCATCTTTCTGAAGCTTTGCAAGTTCACGCATCTCTTCATCGTTTTCTTCGTAGAGGATTTTTGTCGCTTCATCAAGAGAGTTATGGGCTTCTTTGTAAATTCTATAAAGACCAACTGCTTCTTCAAGCGATTTCTTCTTTTGAGCCGTTTCTTTGACTCGTTTTTGATCTTTAAATATTTCTGGATCTGTCAGTTCTTGTTCGAGACGGTTATATTCTTCTACAAGGTTTTCTAAATTAAATTTCATAGTTTATTTTGTTTGATAAATTTGCCAAATAGTAGTCAAAAGTGGTAAAATGTAAAGGAATTAATTTATGAACGCCTATGAAGAAATATTATAAAATCCCCTGTGAAACTGAGATTATTGTTTCTAAAAATACTATTCCTATTGATGAAAGAGGAATTGAGTGAGAAAAAAAAATAGTTTGTGCACAAGTAAGAGACATATTTTTAAGAAGAAAATCAAAAAAATGAGTTTCCTTATCAGATATAGAAAATGTTTCTCGAAGTTT
>CAYUZH010000055.1:7462-8077 GCA_964449635.1 uncultured Candidatus Peribacteria bacterium
TTCCAACAAAGATTATTGATGAGGAAGGAAATATTATTCTCCAACTCAAAAAAAACGATTATGAAAAGAAGACAAAAACTTGGCAAATTTTTACATGAATTCATCGAGTATTAAAAATGATGCATTCTTCCTACTATAAAAGTTTGGACTGTGCTTATTTTTTTGAACTTATGGAGTGAATTGATAATTCTTACCATGAATGATGAAGAGTCAATAATGAAAAATATGATATATTTCTCATTCCTCGTTTAGCATTAGAAAAAGAAGAAGTGAAGTTTGAAATTTGAGATACTATTCTTTCGACAAAAGAAATTGAAATAGATAAAACTCAAGTAAGTAAAACTTTGCAAGTCACTGACAAAAGTTTCTCTTATAAATGATTTCACTTTGCCACTTATATAGGAAATGGTTTCTTTATCTCAAAGTACTGACGAAATCATAAATTTTGTATTTGAACGCTTGAAGAAATTATGAATGACTATTGAACAAGACATTTATTTTATCTCCAACCAAAGAATTGAATAGAATCAAAATATAAAAATTTTTAATCCAAATTATAAAGAAGCTTATCAAGAGCAATCTCTTTCCCAGCAATAATAACTATTGGAGTTACTT
>CAYUZH010000056.1:0-7521 GCA_964449635.1 uncultured Candidatus Peribacteria bacterium
GTGATATCTTCGAGGTTTCAGATAGGGGTTGAAACTATATAGAGCATAGGAAGAGAGAAGGTTTATAGCCAAAGGCCACAAGTAAGGTTTAAAGTAGGAAGTTTAAGTATTTTTTTATTTTCTATATTACAATATATTGTTTCTTTTCATATTTTTCTTTGAAATCTTTTACGAGTCACCAAAAAGCATTTTCCATAAAGTTTGGAAACTTCTTTTCAAAATCCCAAAGCTCGTATTTGATTTTATTTCTCATCGTTGTTTCTCCGACTGGACAAGAACAAGGAGAAAAGGGAATTCACTTTTCTATACAAAACTTTTTGATATCTATTTCTCGTACGTAGGCAAAAGGACGTATAAACGTCACATTTCCTTTAAGCATTTTATTGAGTGGTGGCATTATTTTCAAACTTCGTCCTTGGCTTAAGTTCATAAATGTCGTTGTGACGATGTCATCGAGATGGTGTCCATAGACAATTTTTGTGGCTCCATATTGTTCACAGAGTTTCATCATAGAAACACGTCTTGAATATGCGCACCATTGGCAAGTTTGACCGATTTCATCGTTAACTTTGGATTCTTCGGGGAGTTTGATATCTACTTTTTCAAGCTGTATTCAAAGGACATCTTCATAGTAACGTCTTTTTTCTTCGAATTGGATATCACAGTCGATAAGAAACTCTTTGAACATATAGACGGCTCTCATTTCAAACTTTATCTTCATCGACTTACGGAGTTCTTTCAGGATGTATCATAAAAGCATACTATCCTTTCCTCACGATACTCAGAGAAGAAGTGTTTCTCCATCTTGTATCATATTGAAATCATAGATGGCTGCTTTTGTTTTTTGTAAAATGTCTTTTTCGAGGTTGTTCATAGTAGTTATATATTTTATCTAGGTCTTATTTGTATCTATTCTTGAAAACAAGTCAAAAAAAAATGGATGCTCGCATCCATTTTTTTAGTATTTTTTCAATTATTGAGCAGCTGGAGCTTCAGTAGTTGAAGGAGCAGCAACTTCTGTACCAGTACTTACTTCAGTAGGAAGTGGAGTTGGTTCAGTAGTAGGAGCTGGAGCTTCAGCAGGAACTGGAGCTGGAGTAGTAGCGTCAGTAGTTGCAGTAGTATCTGTAGCTTCAGTAGTTGTAGCTTCAGTAGTTTCAGTAGTTGTAGTTTCTGTTTTAGCTCCACATGATGCAAGAGCAGCAAGTGCAAGAACAGATACAAGTGCTATAATTTTTTTCATAGTCTATTGTATTATAATATAAATAAAGGCAGGGTCATTATATCAATTTATTTTTGTTTTCAAGTCTTTTTTATTTTTTATATCTTTTTCAATTCTAAATGCCAATATTTAAATATTTATATTGAAATTTTAAAATAAATATATATAAATATAATTAGATTATTATAATATTATTAATTTTTAGTTATATGAGAAATAAACGCTCTGGGAATCCTTTGGGGATTCTTAAAGATTATGCGGTCCCTCTTGTATGAATATTTATTATTATTCTTGTTATTTATTTCTGATTTTTCTCTTCAAATTCAACTCCAGATATAAACCATGAAAATCAAACTGGGCTTTCAATACAGCTTTGAAGTACAACTGATGAAGCTTATATAATATATTCGTGAGACTTTAAGAAAAAAATCGAGTCGCAAACAACTCTTTACAAGTGAGAGAAGGTTCTCGTAAAAGATGGAAGTGTAAAACTTCAGTCAGAAAATATAGGAGCTTTTCATGTTAATAAAATTTGAGAACTGAAATTTAATGAAGATTCAACATTTTCATTGTATTCTTCTGATGTTTGGATTGATTCAAAATCACCTCTGTCTGTAAGTATGAGATATGCAACTGTTAATATATGACAAAACTCTCATGTGAATCTTACTCAAAATGAAGTTGGAAGTACTATTTATCTGCTTGATTGATCTGTTGAGGTCAAAAATCTTGGTGGAAAAAATACAGTTCTTTCAAAGGGGCAAAAGATTATGATTTCAAGTATAGATACTACAAAGACTGATGTGGATCTTTCTCTTGAAAAATCTGATTTGGATGATACATTTAAGACAAGTGATTGGTATATAAAGAATAATGGTGATATATATCTAACTCTTTCTAGTTCTTGAACGTTATTGTCGACCTGATCAACGGCTACTTGATTTACTGCTACTTGAACGAAATCAACAGTTTCATATATACAAATAGAAAACCTCTCTGATGAACAAACTTTTTCAGATCCTATTCTTACTATCAATGGTTCTTTTTCTTCTGACGAAGTTGCAAAAATAAAACTGAACTCGCAAGATGCAGTTATTGATTCTACAGAAAAGAGATTTTCCGTAAAAGATTTTACTCTTTTTGGTTCTTCAAACGAACTTGTCTTTAAAGTGTATAATGCTTCTAATGAACTTCTTTGAAAGTATCCATATACGGTTTACTTAAAAAATGGTACTGATACAACAAAAACTCCATTTGATGTAAAAAACTTCTCTCTGGATTCGACAAATTTTAAATTTATTTGTCCAAAATCAAATCCATACACTACATCAGATGATGTCGTTATGATTGAAGGGCTTGTTCCAGCGAAAACCGTTTCTTATATAGAAATAAATGATTTCCGTTAATGAAAATTCCCAAAAAACGGAACGTACTGGAAATACTTTGCAAATAAACAATTCTGAAACTTACAAGACGGGCTTAACGTCTATGAAGTCAAATACTTTGCAGAAGATGGAAAACTTCTTCATAAAAATGCTTTTACTATAGTAAAGACTCCAGAATGAGTTCTGCAGTCACAGACTTGATCAAAACAATAAATCTAAAAAAATACCTCATATGAGGTATTTTTTTAAACTCTTTTATATAATTCTGCTCATGTATTTGAAACTATTCTGGGTACTTGGAAAAATCACATTTTTTCAAAAAATTTTTCTTGCCTAGAATAGGCAAAAAGAGGGCGGTATTGGTTAATAATTTTTTCAAAGAGTATTTTTCAAATACCATTTCATTCTTCTGCAACGTGGTTAATGATAGAAGGTTTCACACTTACTCACCCAAGAGGAATCCCATTTATAGAAATTATCTTATGATTGTTGTATACTTCGTCTATTTCATCTTTATTTCTTTTTTTCCAATTTCATTTTCTCTTTTGAGTTTGATAGAGTTCTTGGAAAAAGGAATAATCTATAGATTCTTCTACCTTTATAGATTGTTCATCCACTATGTAAGTTCAACATCATGAAACTTTTTCTATTTCGTCTTTAAAGCTTTTTAAATGTGTCAATACAAGAGCAGAGATTCCATTATTAACAATATCTTGAATCGTTTGAACTTTTTTGTACATTCATCCATAAATATGTATTTTTTTATGCTCTCATTTTAGAATACGTTCTATATTTGACTTTGTTATAAATGATATATTTTTCCCATTTATGTCTTGGATTCAACCGCTTCAAGTAAGAAAAAATATTTTTCCTACATTTTCTCAAAGAAGTTTTCAGATATAGAGAGTAATATCGTCGGCATTTATATTGAGATAATCGGTATTAGTATCGTTATCTTTTCAGACAAAGGGGACAATATGGATTTCTCACTTTCTAAAATGATGTTCAATATGTTTTGGTACTCCAACATATCAAAGTCATTCTTTCTTTTTACAAACTATATTTTCTCATAAAACTACATGAGCTTTGAGTAAATTTGTGAATGTATTTATGACTTCTGTTAATGCAGGAATAACGCATGAGTGCAAAAGTTCTTCAGAGGTGAAGTTATCTCCGTTGCTTCATTTTATACGAGGAACTCATGGATAAAGGGTTTCCCAGTTTCTGGATATCTGATATCATCCTCATACAACAAGTATAGGCGTTATATTGTATGATAGGAGCTCTCAAAGATAATTTATAAACTCTATAAATACTTGAGAATCTTTATTGATAAGTTCTCAACTTATTTTTATGATAATGTATTTCCCTTTATAGTAATGTAAATTGGAAGGGCATACTTCTTTATTATCTGGGTAATTTCATAATGTGGTATTTTAAAAAATAAAAAATCCCAAGAATTTCTCTTGAGATTTTTTATCGAGTATACTTTTATACTAAACAATGACCTAAAGAGAAAAAATCTACTTTTGGTCTTCTTCTTATAGATATAATTGCTTTTGTATACATACGTTATTTATTATTAATTTTTTCTATAATATATAGATATGTCTTAAAATCAAGTTTTTAATGACATCCACACCCTGTTCCACAACTTCCATCGGATTCTTTACTTCCACATGATCATCCACTTTCTCCTCATACGATGCTCACAAACATTGATTTGAGTTCATCGTCACTTGGTACCATTCATTCAAAAATCATATCCTGAAAATCAATAGATTCTTCCTCTATAATAAGAGCGGTTTCTTTCGTGATATTCAATTTCTCTTTTAATTCTGAGTCTTGAGTTCCTTCTACTTCTATAAAGTCAATGAGTCAGAGCTCATCAAGTATAATTTTTACTTTTGATATAAGTTGTGTTGCTTCATCTGTACTTCCGTATATTTTAACCTTCATAGATGATTCAGTTATTGGGTATAAAAAAATTCCACATAGTGATTATATGGAATTTTTTGAGAGTGCAAGTTCGTATGAATGACTATTTTTCATCTTTTGAAGCTTCTTCTTTTTCATCTTTTGGAAGTTCAAGTACCACTGGAGCACTGAGATCTTCTTCTGCTGCTGGTTCATTTGCAGAAATGATAACCGTTTCTCCATCAGTAATTATTTCGTATTTAGTACTATCAAGTTTTAAATCTTCTACTTTAATATTATCTCACATAGCAGCAAGAGCTGAAATATCAACTCCAATGAAATCTATGAGGTCTACTGGAGAACATTTTACTTCAACGATATCTAAATGTTCTTCGATGATAGCACCGTCTCTTTTTGCTTGTGAATCTCCAATAAATTTAACTGGGATTTCAACACTGATTTTTTGTCCAGCTGTAATAGCATAGAAATCGATATGAGTAAAATCACCACTCACTGGATCTTTTTGAACTTCATGAACAAGAACATCAATTGATTTTGAATCGAGTGAAAGGTTTATGATATGGTTTGATCCAGCTTTTCTATAAAGTTTTAGAAAAGTTGAGTAATCTACTTTTAATCCAGTAGATTCTTGGGTTTTTCCATATACAACACCAGGAATCATTTTTGAATTTCTTAAATCAAGAAGTCTCTCTTCTGTACTTCTTTTTTCTGCTGTAAGAGCAAATTTTTCCATATAACCAACATTTTATTGAAATAAATATTTTTTTTGCCTGCAAATTCTATGGAAAAAGAAAAAATTATCAAAACTTTTTTGAAAAAAACGCTTTTTGAGTTATAATTAACGAGAAAGTAAAATAAAAATACACGTATGCATCCTCATAAAAAGCTTTCTAAAATCAAGAAAAAAATTATAAAAAATCTCCATATTTTTATGGTATTTTCTTGAGTGATTATGCTTTGGAGAGGTGTATGGAGTCTGGCAGACCAACTTATTGTTCCTGAATTTCGACTTTTTTCGAGTATTTTGAGTATTGTGCTGGGGCTTTGTATTGTTTTTTTATATAGGAAAAATTTAAAAGTATTGATTCGATAAATATATGATTGAAAAAAGAGGCAGTTGCCTCTTTTTTAGTATGATTTTATTTTATATCATTCTATTGACTTCATTCTTTCTCTTTTCCCATTTTCGTAAAGATACCAAATCTGATTTTGTACAACGATGAGTCAGTAATTTTTTATTTCTCAAGAACTAAGTTTAAGAACTTGAGAAGTTTCTTGACTTGTTTTTATAGTTGCCCTTATACAACTCTTACATCACTCTTCTAAAATTCATTGAAATCCTTCGTTTGGTCAGGCACTAATAGTGTTTGTATTTTTGTTTCCAAGATGTAATTGTCCATCGTTTCCTTTTACAATAACGAATTCAGTTTTTCAAACGGTAAAAGTTTCTTTTATTTCTCCCCAAATCTCTGGAAGAGAAAGACTTTCTTTTCAGTTTTCAATCTTTTGATTCATAATGAAATATAATTTATTAAATATAATTTATTAAATTTATTATTTAATAAAAGTCAATATTTTCTTCTTTCATTTTTCTCTTGTTCTTTACATTTTCTTTGTGCTGAATACACTTACTAAACATTATTTATAAGTCTTTTGTATGATTAAACTTTCTCACTTTCCTGTAAAAACTCTCAAAACTCAGCCAAAGATTAGTGACAATCGTTCGACGTCACTTCTCCTTCAGGCTTGATTTATACGTCAAGAAATGGCTTGAGTATACGATTTTCTCCCACTTGGGCTTCGTGTGCTTCGTAAAATTGAAAATATCGTTCGTGAAGAGATGGATAGAGCTGGATATAGTGAAGTCTTGATGAGTGTTTTGACTCCGAAAGAACTTTGGGATACGACTAATCGTTGGGAAATTCCAGAATACTTTAAAGTGCCCGCTTGGGGAACAAGTGAGTACAGAATTAGTCCAACGAATGAAGAAAATGTTGTCCCACTTATGAAAGAATTTATAGAGTCATACAAGGATCTTCCACTTTGTGTGTATCATATCCAAAAAAAATTTCGTAATGAAAAAAGGGCAAAATCTGGACTTCTTCGTGGAAGAGAGTTTATCATGAAAGATGCGTACTCATTTCATTCAAATAATGAAGATTTTGTTGCTTTTTACGAAGAGGCGAAAAAAGCCTATATGAGAGTATTTACTCGTCTTGGTCTTGGTTCGGATACGGTAATTGCACAAGCAGATGGGGGAGTATTTACGGATAAGTTTAGTCATGAATTTCAGACATTTCTGGAGATTTGAGAAGATATTATTGTTCAAGATACAAGTGGATATTGTGCAAATCTAGAAGTAGCTGAGTGAATTCCTGACAATAAAAATACATCTGAATCAGAGAAAGCGATGGAAATTTTTGAGAGTGTTGAAGATATTGTCAATATGGAAAAGATGACAGCTTATTTTTGAGCTCCAGACTGGCAGATGTTAAAAACAGTTGTTTATAAAACAAGTTCTCTTAAGTTCTTTTGAATCGTGATTCGTGGTGATTTACAAGTCAACGAAATCAAAGTAAGAAAGTTTATCACCGAAAAATATGCTGAGAAGTTTGTCCTTGCAAGTGAAGAAGATTTAATGCAACTTTGAACGGTGAGAGGTTTTGTTTCTCCTCTCAAGATTTCGGGATTAAAAATAGATTTTTATGGAGATGAGTCACTTAAAACCGTGAAAAATTTCTTTTGAGGAGCAAATGTACTTGCAAAGAGTTCAAAAAATGTAAACCTTGGTAATCTCGATATCAAAGAATTTGGAGATTTCAATGAACCAGTAGAAGGGTTTCTTTCAAAAAATACTGGAGAAAAATTGACTTTTCGTCGTGCTTGTGAAATTGGAAATATTTTTCCGCTTGAGACAAAATTTACTCGTCCTTTTAAAGTCGCTTTTCTTGGAGAAGATAATAAAATGAATGATAA
>CAYUZH010000057.1:0-378 GCA_964449635.1 uncultured Candidatus Peribacteria bacterium
GTCTCAACCAAATTCGTTATATCGGAGAAAAGTTTCAAGAATATGCTAAAACAACGAATACTGCTATTTGGATTATTGGGCATATTACCAAAGATGGTTCGATTGCTGGACCAAAAACGTTGGAACACCTCGTTGATACGGTTCTCTTTTTCGAAGGAGAACGTTATGAAGATGTCAGAATTCTTCGAAGTTTAAAAAATCGTTTTTGAAGTACAGGAGAAATCGCTGTTTTTAAGATAAAGTCAAATGGACTTGAAGATATACAAGATATCGGGATGGAGCTTATCAGCGGAACGAGTGAACCTGTTCTCTGAGCAGCACTTGGGATGACACTAGAAGGAAGTCGAGCGATGCTGATTGAATGTGAAGCCCTGACGA
>CAYUZH010000057.1:465-849 GCA_964449635.1 uncultured Candidatus Peribacteria bacterium
TCAAAACTTGATATGATTGTTGCTATTCTTGGGAAGTATACGTGAGTCAAACTTTATAGCCAAGATGTGTATACCAATATAACAAGAGGGATAAAAGTAGACGAACCTGGTATCGATCTCGCGCTTATTGCGGCTATCATATCAAGTAAATCAGGGAAAAAAATATCCCGAGATACCATATTTGTTGGTGAAGTTTCCCTCACTGGAAAAATTAAACCCGTACAGAATCTCGAAAAAAGACTTAAAGAAGCTGAAAAAATAGGAATCAAAAAAGCTATTATCCCAGATGGAGACAATAGCTATAAAGGAAAATTAGAAGTTGTGAAAGTAAAGAGTATTAACGAGGTTGAAAAGTGTGTTTAGTGAATTGTATATTTTGATTTT
>CAYUZH010000057.1:859-7409 GCA_964449635.1 uncultured Candidatus Peribacteria bacterium
AAGAAGATATAATTTTGATATTGAATAAAAGGAAGAGAAAGAGAGATTTCTTTTTCTCCACAAACAAGTACTAAATGCCCTGTTATCAGGCTCTCCCAAAGAAGATTATATTCAAGCTCACTCCCAGAAAACTCCAAAATCAATCTTTGAAATAATGATTCTTTCTCTTTTTGAGAACAAACATTGAATACCTCTTCAGAAATAAAATAATCTGAAAGGAGGATACGAACACTTCCTCAAATATTTCTTGATATAGTATTTAAAGAGGAGGATTCGTGTTGAATAGTTTCTCAAGATAACGGAATTCAAATACCTTCTAACATACTCGTAAAAAAAGAATAATTGAAGTTATTATGATGGAAATAATAAAAATATCAATATTTGATTAAAAATTGATTTTAGATAAAGGTCTCTTAAACTAACATTTATAATATAAAAAAACAAAATATTATTTTATAGATACTATGAATAAAAACGTTCTCATCATCACAATTATTTTTGCTTCTTTTATTTCTGGTATTTTTGGTGCGTATACGTTACAACTCCTTTTACCAAGCGGAAGAAAATGAGAAAATCAAATTATCAACCGACAAACAACCTCTCTCAACATAAAAGATTTAGAGTCAAATATAACAGCAGGAGTTGAACAAGTAAGTCCAAGTGTTGTCAGTATCGTTATAAAAAAAGATTTAGCTATTTTTCGTGGAGATCCTCTTGGTTTTTTTCGCCAGCAAGTTTGAACCGTCTCAAAAAAGGTAGGGTGAGGAACTGGTTTTTTTATCACCCGTGATGGAAAGATAATTACCAATAAGCATGTTGTTATGGATCCAAATGCTGAATATGTTGTCATCACAAACGATGGAAAAGAACACGAAGCAAAAGTCTTGGCTCTTGATCCCCTCTCTGATTTAGCCATTATCCAAATCTCTTCACAAAACCAATATTCTCCTTTAAAACTTGTAAACGATAGCTGAAGTATAAAAATAGGAGAGTTCGTTATCGCTGTTTGAAATGCTCTTTCAGAATTTCAAAACTCCGTTTCTTTTGGTGTTGTCAGTGGAAAAAATAGAAGTATTGAAACAGGGTGAGAATCCCTTAACTGACTTATCCAAACAGATGCGGCTATTAACCCTGGAAACTCTGGTGGACCTCTCATCAATCTCAATAATGAAGTCATAGGAATAAATACCGCTATATCGGCTGAAGCTCAATGAATCTGATTTGCCCTTCAATTGAATCAAAAGAGAATTGATTATATGCTCAACTCTCTCCAAAAGTATGGAGAGATAAAACGTCCTTTTGTATGAGTAAACTATACCCTTCTCACCCCTCCTATTGCACAAAAATATAATCTCTCAAGGCAAGAATGAGCCTACATCATCGATGAAGAAGGAAGTATTATCAAATGAAGCAGCGCAGAAAAAGCTGGACTCAAAGGATGAGATATCATTCTAGAAGTTGATGAAATCAAAATAAATACTCAAAATGATTTATGAGCCTTGATTCAAAATAAAATCCCAGGCGATAGTATAGAACTGACGGTCCAGAGAAAAAATGGAAAAATAGAAACGCTCACATTAGAACTTGGAAGTGCGTAAAAAAAATCTCACCAATTGGTGAGATTTTTTTAAAAGTGATGTCCTTCATGAGGCATTGGGTGAGCTTTCGCTGCGTGAGCTGCGAGCTTTGCCGCCTCTGCTTCAGCATGTTCAAGGTTATGGGTAAAATTTTGATGAGGTACTTGAGAAGCATCATCTTGTTGTGTCCCGTCTTGATGTGTCATAGGCATATATTTTAGGAAATACACTTTGAGATATTCTTATGAGAAGCAAAAGTGTAGTGGCACTTTATGGCCTTTCCCGTCTCTTTCTGAGATCGTATTGGAAATATTTTACTTTTGCTCTCATAAAAATATCTATTTTTGTCTAAGGAAAGTTTTTTCTTTTTCCTCATAAATTAATTTAATCATATAAAATATTATTTGTCAAAAAAATCTCTTCTTTGAATTTTATCTCTTTCTGATTACACTCTTTTAAAAGTATTTTTTCACTTTATATACTTTTCAACTTTTTATGTTTCTCCTTCGTTTTCATCTTCTGGAACCTCGTGATTATAATCTCATCGACAGAACGCTCAAAAAAGAGTGATTCGTATCAAGAAAAGTACCTAATATTTTTTTTATCAAAGCTCTTATTATCCATATTACTCAAAAAAAATCTTGGAGAGCCATCGGTGAACAACTCTGAACCAATCATATTTATCTCTTTACATTTTATAAAAATTATTGAACAAATACGGCGATAACAAAACTTCTTCACACACTTATTGAGAGACGTATTTTCCTTTATATATGAGAAGAAAAGTATCTCACTGAAGAGCTCTTAAATAACAACAGCGAAATAATCATTTTGACAAAAGCTAAGTTACAAAATACACTCTCATAAGTTTATTTTTAATTTTGCTCTTATGTGCTGAATATTTGCCTATACTGGAAAATCAACTTCTGTAGATATTCTTGTTACTGGACTCAAAAATCTTGAATATCGCGGATACGATAGTGCGTGAGTTTTTTGAATAACTGAAGCAGGAATTCCCGTTTATCAAAGATCTGTTTGAAAAGTAGCGAACCTCGCATCAAAGATACAACAAAATGCTTCGTGAGAAAATATTGTTTGTGGAATTGCTCATACTCGTTGGGCAACTCATGGGAAAGTTACGGAAGCGAACTGTCACCCTCATCATTCAAAAAATGATCGCTTTTTTATTGTTCATAACGGAATCATAGAAAATTTCCAAGAACTTAAGAAAAAACTGATAGAAAAATGATATACCTTTTACTCGGATACTGACACAGAAATTGTTGCAAAATTGATTGAAGATGAGTTTGAAACCGATTTAAAAACAACACTTGAAAAAATCGTAAAAAAACTTATAGGTGCCTATGCTTTTGCAGTTATCGATAGAGAAAATCCAAGTGAAGTCGTTTGAGTGAGGCTATGAAGCCCTCTTATCGTCGGAGAGTGAAAAGAAGCCTCCTATATTTCCAGTGATGTAAATGCTCTCTCAAATGTTGCTGATAGCTATACTATTCTCGATGATTATGAAACAGTTATTCTGAAAAACGGAAAAGTTCAAATTTTTGCATCTGGAGAAGAAATAAAAAAGAAGTATGAAGAAATTGATAAAAAAGCTGCCGAAGAAGGAATTGGAAACTTCACTACCTATACAGAAAAAGAGATATTTGATATCCCTCAAGTAATTGAAAATGTTTTTTCTGGAAGAATTGATTTTGAAAGCAAAACTATCAAAAATGAGACACTTCAGGAACTTCAAAACCATGATATTGAGAGAATTGAAATTATTGCTTCTGGAACGAGTTACTATGCTTGATATATTGGAAGCTATTATCTCAAAGAGCTTTGAAATATTCCTACCAATGTAACCATCAGTAGTGAGTTTCTTTCAGATACTTTTTTCCCTGACAATAAAACTCTTTACGTATTTCTTTCTCAATCTGGAGAAACAGCCGATGTAAGAGAAAGCCTCAAAATAGTAAAAGAGCACGGATGCCTCACTTTTGGTATTGTGAACGTCGTTGGAAGTACGATTGCTCGTCTCACAGATATGGGACTCTACTCACATGCTGGAGTAGAAATAGGTGTTGCGAGTACAAAAAATGCCATTGCTCAGGTAGCGATTATGCTCATGATGGCCTTGGCTCTTGGTCAAAAGAGATGACTTCAACACAATATATCAAGAGGAATTATCGAAGAAATTTGAGGACTTTGAGATAAAATCAATAAAGTACTTCTCAATACCAATAAGATTTGAGAAGTCGCTAAAAAATATGCAGGATTTAAGAGTCTTTTTTATCTTGGAAGAAATATCCTCTACCCGACTTCAGGAGAATCAAGCTTAAAATGTAAAGAACTTAGTTATATACACTCCGAAAGTTATAGTGCTGGTGAATTAAAACATGGTCCTCTTGCTCTCGTGTGAGAAGATTTCCCTTGTATTTTCTTAAATCCAAAATCAAAATTTTACCATAAAACTATTTCAAATATTCAAGAAGTAAAAGCGCGCAAAGGAAATATCCTTGGAGTCATTAGTGAAAATGATATGGAGAGAGAATATTATACCAATATAATCGAAGTTCCGGAAACGAGTGAATACCTCTCCCCTTTTGTGATTCTTCCAGCAATGTATTTATTTGCCTATCACATATCCCAAGAACTTGGCAGAGAGATTGATAAACCAAGAAACCTTGCGAAGAGTGTGACGGTGGAGTAAAAAGTTATACGTCAATTTTCTTGATTGAAACTTTTGTATACTCTTTATCTCTCTCAAAGTTTTTTACATCTTTTATCATTTTTTCCCTTAGAGTGAAAGTATCATTGTATCTCAAGAATCCAAGATATGAATTGATACTTTGTCTCTTAGAAATAAGAAGTTCTTGTGGTATATTTTCTGAAATATCTTGTATACAACGATAAAAATTTGTTTTCGTTCGTGTCGCTATATAAGACCTATATGGTTTTATATACGTTCAAAGAAATAAGAATCATTTTGATATATGTTGAAAATATATCTTCTTCGGATGAAGTTTCAATTTCAGGTTTGCAAGTAAGAAATCTTGTATTTTTGGTATCAAAGAAAGTACATATTCTTTTTCTCTAGAAAATAGAAAAAGATCATCGACATACCTCCCATAATACTGGATTCAAAGTTCTTGTTTCACAAAGATATCAAGTTCGTGTAAATAGAGATTTGCAAATACTTGTGAGGTCAGGTTTCAGAGTGGAAGTCCTTTTGATAATCCTACAAAAAAGAGAGATTTATTTTTTGGAAGTCAAAGCCAGCTAACTCTTGGAGATTTGATTATGCACTTTTCTTGTGGTCTGTGAAAAATAATCTTTTTACAGAGATACAAAAGTATTTCTTTTTCATCCTCTTTTTCAAAAAAATATGCTTTTATTAGTGTTTGAATTTTCCCCCATAAAATCTCATGGTCAATTGAGAGAAAAAATCATGAAATATCTAGTTTTAGTATATACGCTTCTTTTTCATAGTTTTCACTTACCGCTCTTAGAAATCTGATTGCTCTCTTTACTCAGAATAGTGTTCATTTTCATTTTCGACAGGCATAAGAATCATAGATAAAAAGTTGTTCTAAATACAGTTCAAGCTTTTTGACGATATAGTGATGTACGATTCTATCTCGAAAGTCAGCGGCACAAATCTCTCTTTTTACTGGGCTATCGACGATAAATATACTACTCGGAGAAATTTCATACTTTTTTGATTGAATTTCTTCGGAGAGTTTTAAAATATTTTCCTCAAAATGAAGTTCAAATTTGAGAGCTTGTTTTGTATTTCTCTTATTTCTTCGACAGTCAAAATAGGCTTGAAAAAGGTCTTGTAAGAGATTTTGTGACATAAAATATGATTTATATAGTTGCAAAAAGATATTTGTACTCAATAGCAGATTCCTGCATACGTAGGAATGACAAAGAAATGTCATCCCGTTGTTCCGTTCTCAGTAGCTTTAATACGAAGGATGAAAGAACAGTATCTACTTTATATTCCAAACACACATATAAGGAAGAGTCTGAATCAAGCTAAGAATGACACTATAGTTTTAGTTGTCATTCTGAGGTACGAGGAATCTCTTGAACTCAAGAATATATATAAAACATCGTTTAAGAGATCTCTCCTATCGTCGAGATGACAATATTTTCTTTCTATATAACTGATAATTTTTCTCAATAACAGAAAAGGAAAACAAAAAATGTTTTCAATAGTTTGAAAACATTTTTGCAAAAAGTACTAGACAGAAAACGCTGAGTTTCTATTATCTCTATTGTTGTTGTCAATTTTGACTTCAGAAGCATTCAAGTTGAGCCCCCAAGCGTTATTTCTATTATTATCGTGAGGCGAAGACGACCACTGGAAGAGAGTTTACTCGTATGTGTGTTTCTCATATTGCAGATAACACAGCTTTTGTACTGATTTATACCAGTGAAACTCTGAACTTTTTTGCTACTCTCTTATATTCCGTAAAATACAAGACTCCAAGCGAGTTTTATGATATCGATTTCTCCCAGGCAAGCAACTGTTTTGAAGTCGATTCTACTGGAATTTGGATTTTTACAAATGTTTCGAGAGTCAGTATCTTAAGATCTTTTGCGAGTCTGAGATAGAGTCTCAAAACTTCCAGTGATTCTCTTGCATCTTTCAGATACTCTTTTCGTTTTTCTTGAGAGCTATTTGCTCGATAAATGTATGTAATAAGTTTAATACACTCGTTTTTTATACTTTCTCCAAGTGTAAATTTGTATTCTCTTTCAAACTTCTTCACAAGTTCAAAGATGATGAGCAGTACATCGTAACTTGATTTATATACGGGAAGTCCATCATAGCTAACCATAATTTTTTAAATAAGAGACAAAGAGAACAAAGAGTCAAATATAAAAAGTTCTAGACAGAAAACGCTGAGTAACTAAGACCTCTATAGAAGTAGTCAACTAAGACTTCAGAAGCATCCAAGTAG
>CAYUZH010000058.1:0-3150 GCA_964449635.1 uncultured Candidatus Peribacteria bacterium
ATTTAAGAGTTTAAAGAAAAATACGAATTCAATGCTGCAAATGCTGAAGTCGTCTGCAATGGAGAACTAAGAAAAAATTGGAATACTTCTGAAATGTACGTGAAACATTTGGGAAAAGAACTCGAAGAAGTACAAACTGAGATAAAAAAAGATAATACTCCCTATCTTGAAGATGAACTTTGAGATGTACTCTGGGATTTTCTCAATCTTGCCTATACACTCAAGCTTGAATGACTCATCGAATCAGAAGAATCTATTTTTAAAAGGTGTGAGAAAAAATTTGGAGAACGAGTCTCTGCCATTAAAAACTGAATCTCATGGGAAGAGATAAAAACAAAACAAAAAGAAGAATTAAATCAGGAATACAATAAAAAATATATCTAATTAGTACTTATGAAAATATCTCTATTTTTTCTCTTTGTTTTTGTAAATGGTCTTGTTATCGCTCTTTATAGAACTTCTCTCAAGCTTATATCAATAGATAGATTCTTATGACTTGCTCTTATTTGAGGAATCGTATTTATAATAGGAATAATTCTCTATTTTTTAAATAATGGTACTATCCAAAATATTGTATTTGATAAAAAATCAATTCTTGGAATTTTACTCTGAGGAATGACATTTTGACTTTCTGGATATCTTATAATGACATGACTAAGACAAGGTTTTGATATCTCTACTTTTAGTGCTTCTTATGCTATAGCTTCAGTGATTTGTATAGTAGCTATAGGAATTTTATTTTTTTGAGAAAAAATCAATACACTGCAAGTCGTTTGACTTATATTTTGAATGGGAAGTATCTACCTTTTAAGTAAATAATTTTTGACAAGCCTCTCTAAAAATATACTATAGTCAGGTAACAAAAACTCTATGAACTACGCAACAACTATTATTATTGCTATGATTCTTCTAAGGTAACGCTTAAGAGTTTTTCAAGGTAATACTCCTTTCTCTTAAGCAAACGCTTAGGAGATTTTTTATTTTATAGCCCCATTTTATTTATGATACAAAAAAAATCTATACAAGAAGCAAAAAAAAGACTCTCTCATTTTTTAAAGCCAACTCCTCTTCTCTATTCTGAAAGACTCAGCAAGAAATACCATGCTGATATTTGGTTAAAACGTGAAGATCTCACTCCAGTAAGAAGCTATAAAATACGAGGAGCCTACAATCTGATGAGTTCACTTACCGATGATGAAAAACGAAAAGGAGTCGTTTGTGCGAGTGCTGGAAACCATGCACAGTGAGTTGCTCTATCCTGCAAAGAACTCAAAGTGAAAGGAACGATTTTTATGCCACGTACCACTCCAGAACAAAAAGTATACAAGACCTCTCAATTTTGAGGTGAATTTATAGAGATTATCCTCATCGGAGATACTTTTGACGAAGCCTATGCAGCATCAAGGAAATACCAAGAAGAATATGAAAGTATTTTTGTTCACCCTTTTGATGATGAGCGAATTATAGCTGGTCAAGCAACCGTAAGCCTTGAAATCCTCGAATCTCTCAATGAAAAAGATATAAAACCTGATTTTATCATCTGTCCTATTGGTGGTGGTGGAGTCATTTCATGAGCCATCTCCACGATAAGAGAGTTTTCACCAAATACAAAAATCATCTGAGTCGAGCCAGCTTGAGCCCCAAGTATGAAAGAATCACTGAAGGAAAATAAAAATATTGCCCTTGAAAAAGTAGATATATTTGTTGATGGAGCCAGTGTAAAAAGAGTCGGAGACAAGACTTTTGAAATATGTAAAAATTATAATTTAGAGATAGTTACCTGTCCAGAAAACAGAATTTGTTCAACGATTTTAGAGTTCCTCAAAGAAGATGGTATCGTAGTTGAACCTGCTTGAGCCCTCGCTTGTGATGCACTCAAAGATATACAAACAATTATAGAGTGAAAAAAAGTCGTTATTTTGATAAGTGGATGAAACTTTGATTTCGAGAGGCTTCCAGAAGTTAAAGAACGTAGTATGAAGTACGAATGACTCAAAAGATATTTCGTCGTCAGTTTTCCTCAGAGACCAGGAGCTTTGAAGGATTTTCTCAACTGCCTCTGAAGTGAAGATGATATCGCACGATTTGAGTATCTCAAAAAATCGAATAAAGATAAAGCCCCCGTTCTTATAGGGATAGAAACCAAGAAAAAAGAAAATTTTACTTCTCTCACAGCAAAAATGGAAGAACTCGGTTTTAAATACCAAGATATTACTGATAACGAACTTTATTTTGATCTCCTTATTTAATCGACTTTTTTTTTGATATTTTTACCTTATATGATATATTTAAAATAGATATAAATTTTTAAAACAAAAGTTTATGGGAACTATATTCTCCACCGTAAAAATTCCACAACCTGTTTGACCATACTCAGTCTATAAAAAAGCCTGAGATTTATACTTTATATCAGGACAAATTGCTATAGATGGAAATACAGGTAATTTAATAGAATGATGAATAAAAGAACAAACGACACAAATTTGTAAAAACTTAAAGGCGATTCTTTTTGAAATAGGATTAGGACTCAAAGATGTTATAAAAACAACGGTTTTTATAAAAAATATAGGAGAATTTGAAAATATGAACGATGTATACAAAGATTATTTTCTTCTGAAACCTGCACGTAGTACCGTTGAAGTATCAGCGCTCCCAAAATGAGCACTCGTAGAAATAGAATGTATTGCACAAAAACAAGAAGAACAAATATCTCGTAACAGCTGGGGACAATGAAGAAGTATATAATTTTTGATTTAGATGGAACTTTAGTAGAAAGCATGGAAGATATAGCCAATCTTGTAGTGCAATTTATTACAAAGAATTTTTGAGACGATTTTGATCAAAAAATTCGTTATGTACTTTCAACAACAAAATGAACTCCCCTCGTGACACAATTAAAAATGATTCTCTGACAACGAGAGGATTTACCTAAGATAAAGGAGGAATTGTACGATATAATAATGAAAGAAACAAAAGAAAAATTTTTCCCCTGAGTGCAAACAAAAATAAAAGATCTCTCTCAAAAATATACACTTCTTTTATCTACAAGTAATTCAACAAAAGCAGCGAGAAAAATACTCCTTTCTGGATGAATCATAGACTGTTTTACTGAGATTATTTGAAGTGATTCAATACTAAAATGACCCGATC
>CAYUZH010000058.1:3160-7017 GCA_964449635.1 uncultured Candidatus Peribacteria bacterium
TTGTATAATTCTTCAGGTTTATTCATTTTGTAATATAATTATTTAAAGTTTAAAAAATTCTTTGAATCATTTTGAGACGAAGAATTTTACGAAAAGGCAATTTATATATGAGATGGAGATAAAGATAGAGAAATTGCCATGAAGTACCATATAGATTTTATACATATAGGGACTGACAATATAGATAGATATGAAATTCCAAATATAAAATATATAGATTCTATACTTGAAGAACTTAATAAAAAAACATGAAAATATTAGTTTGAAGTAAAAATCCAAGCAAAATAAAAGCCATTGAAAACGCATCTAAAAAATGCGTTTATTTTAAAGAAGAAATCTCTATAGAAGGACAAGAGGTCGCTTCGGGAATTTCAGATATGCCTCTTTCACTTGAAGAGACTCTAGAGTGAGCCATAAACAGAGCAAAAAATTGTAAAATAAATAATTCAGAATATGATTTTTTTATATGAATGAAATGAGGAACAACGCTCATCAGAGGAAAAGCTTTCTTAGTCTGAATCATCTGTATCATAGATAAAAAATGAGAACTACATACTTGAATCTCTCCCCTCTTAGAAATACCTCAAAAATGGCAACAAGAACTCTACCTGAACAAACTTGATTTATGATATCTGACAGATAGAGAAACAAAAAAATCTGATACTGGGAAAAAAGATGGAGCCATGTGAGCTTTGTCAGACAATATGATTACAAGAACGAATATGTTTGAACAAGCACTTTTTTGTGCAATAGCCCCTTTTTATAATGAGTATTATAAATAACCTTTCTCCACATGAAGATAAACAATCAAGGATCTCTAGAAGAACTAATATTAGTAAATACAAAGTTCTATCTCATATTTACTCGTGCATGAAATCATCGAGGAGGAAAGATTTATAATGTAGAGAAAAAATTTACACTGGCAAGCTGAAGAGTTACCCTCACGACATTTGAAAACGGACAAGATATATCAAAAGAATACCTTCCTTGAGAAATCATCACTATCCAAGCTTGAATTCCAAACCTTTTTTACTTCACAGAGGACTCTGAGATGATTGAATGGTTTTCAAAAGAAGCAACAAGTAGCTACTTTGAAAGATATAAAAAAATAAAAGAAGAAAGTCTTCAAAAAATGAATATCCCCCTTGAAAAATAGTTTGATTTCATAAAAATTTTTCATATAATTCAGCCTATCAAAGGCATTTGAGTGGCTATCAACCACGAGCTAGAGGAAGAAAATCTTAATCCATCTGCCCTTATCGGGCATCTCCCTTTTTCAAAGAGAGACAATAAGATAAGTAGACCCTCTCGGAGTCGTTCTCCGTTATCAAAACAAATTGAGTAACGACGCAATATTTGGCGTCATTGCGTTTGGTGGTACCTCCCTGAGAAAACTTTCAGGGCCAAAAGCACAAGACTATTTTTTCTTTAGAGTAAAAAGAAGAAAGAATCTTGGGCTTTTTTATTTTCTAAAAACATATTTTGAAAAGAATATTTTTAAGTATTGGTATTATTGGGAGTATTTTATTTGCTGAAACAGCAATAGCCTTTACACAAGAAGAACAAAAAATAATAGAGACACGATTAACCGAGATTCAAGAGAAAATAGATATAGAATGAGAAAAATATAGAGAATATTATGAATATACTCTCCAAGAAGAGAAAGAAAATACTGAAAACGAAACACAAAAAAAGGTAATTGATGAGATTCTTTTAAAAATACAAAAGAAAAAAGAAGCATCAATCGAAATACAAGAAACCTTGAGCGAATACAATATAGATACACAAAAAGTACTCGAGACATGGCTCGAATGGCAAAATAAAGTACGAACAGATACATGACTAGGAGTCTATTCATACGCATTTCCACTCAATAACTCAGCTCTCAAATGGTCTCAAATATCGAAAAACAAATGATATATAGACCATAAAAGAAACTCTTGAGACGCCTACTATGATTATTGGAAAATCTCAAAGTGGATGGATACAGAAGGAGCGAGTTGTAAAAAAGTATCTGGAAAAACATTTAGTGAAAGTATTGGGTATGGAGTATTTACATGTAACGATGAAGAGTGTAGTGACGAACTGATAGAGTGAATTCGTGGAACATTTAACTTCTTTATGTCAGAGAAAGGAAAAAAGTATGATCCTCACTATAGAGCGATTATAAGTCCTTATTTCTCGAGTATTGGTACTGGAATAGAACTCGTAAAAACAGGCAAAAATACATACAAATATTATCTCACGACTCACTACTGTACAGAACTTATTACTAATCAAAAATAACATGTCTACAATCAAAGATTATTTGTCTAAAATCAAGGAAGCTCTTGAAAACGATGATTTTACAAAACTCGATACTCTTCTTGAAGCGGCTATTGATGGAGAGATATCTATCGATGAACGTGAAGAAATCGATGATATCCTCAACGAAGTAACTCTCTATCTCGAGTTCAAAGAAGCTGAGTACAAAAAGGAAGGACTTAAGTTGATCAGAGAGTATAAGTAAGCATATTTTTTAGGACTGGTCCTTTCAAAAAAGAAAGTATCAATGATTTTATTTATTAAATCCTTTGAATATGCAATTTACTATAATCTGACTTGATGGAAAAGATGAATGAGCCTTAAGTAGAAGAATAGCAGTAAGAGAAGCTCATATAGAACTCTGAAACGAATTATTAAAATCTTGAAATTTATGGTATTGAGCTGCAATATGGGATGAGAATAAAAAAATGATTGGATCAATTCTTATATACGACTTTCACGATGAAAATGAATTGAATATATATTTAGAAAAAGAACCTTATGTTGTCTGATGAGTTTGGAAAGATATACAAATTTATAAATGTAATACAAGGGATCCTTGGCAATTTAATAGACCTAGAGAATTTTTCCAAGAAAGACAAAAATAAAAACACATTTCCAGTGTAATAAGGGAATCCTTTGAACTTTTTAGAATAACTCATGCAGAATAATTATTATACTTACATAGTTGCAAGTGACTCCTGAACTCTCTATATCTGAGTTACCAATAATCTAGAACGAAGAATATATGAACATAAAAATTGACTCATAGAATGATTTACAAAAAATTATGGATGTAAAAAACTCGTATACTATGAAAATTATTCTGATATAAATGAAGCGATAACAAGAGAAAAACAATTAAAGAAGTGGGATAGAGCCCGGAAAGAAAACTTGATTAAAGAGAATAATCCCCATTGGAAAGATCTAGCTCAAGAATTTTAGAACTTCTCTCTGTCATTCCCGCGTAGGCGGGAATCTCTTATACAACGATTATGCACAATAACTAAGAAACAGCACAAAACAACGTTTAAGAGATTCCGGAATAAATCCGGAATGACAAACACAACAACGCAAAAATAAAAACACAAATTCCTTCTCCCTGTCATTCCCGCGTAGGCGGGAATCTCTTATACTCAATAATTTAATAAAATTATGAAAAAAATATTTATCTTACTTACTACTTTAATTTTTGTCTCTTCTTGTTCAAACCAAAAAGATATAGAAAAAATAAATGAAAATAACCTAAAAGAAAAGGAGTTTTATTTTAAAAGGAAACAAGAATGTGCTAATTTAAGAGTTTGAAATTTAATCAATGAAGAAATATTTTACAGTAAGTTAAAAAATTCATGCTTATATTTAGAAGAAATAAAAGAATGATTAGATATAGAAGAAAGAATAAAAGATGCTTTGAGTTGAGAAGTTCTATTTTCTTGAAAGTGTAAAAATTTAGGAACAAATGAATATAGTCCCGAATGCATGGGGATGTTTAATGAACTACAATATGAGTTAGAAAAATATAAGAATTAATAATTAAAATTATAACCCCCACC
>CAYUZH010000058.1:7027-7375 GCA_964449635.1 uncultured Candidatus Peribacteria bacterium
AATTGAGATTATACTTAATAGAAAAATCTAGTAACCAAGGGATACGAAAGTTTATATTTTATGTGATAATGCTATTAATCGTTATAAACATAATTTGAATCTTTATCCTACCATTTATACTTCATTAAGATATTAAAACACAAAAACTTTTTACATTTAATTTTCCCCACCTATGACAAAAAAATTCCCAAAAGTAAACCAAAGACAATCATTCCCACAACTTGAAGAAGATATCCTCAAGTTTTGGAACGATGAAAAAATCTTTGAAGAATCGATAGAATCAAGACCAGCTGAAAATCCATACCGTTTTTATGACGGTCCTCCATTTATCACAGGAACTCCTCACTA
>CAYUZH010000059.1:0-7012 GCA_964449635.1 uncultured Candidatus Peribacteria bacterium
GCTTCAAGAGTGAGAGTTGTACTTCCTGAAAGCGTAATAACTGGAGCTGTAATATCTGCTACGACATTTACTGTTCTAGAGACAACGGTTGCAACATTACCAGCTACATCTGTTTTATGATAGGTAAGAATATAGGTTCAAAGTACATTTACATTTACTGTTCCAGAAGCCGTAAGAGTTCCTGTTCCATCGTTATTATCAGACCAAGTTGCTCATGAATCTGTATAAGGAACACTGAAATATGTCGTAACAACTCAAGATCCTGTTCTTGTAATAACAGGTGGAGTTGTATCATAGGTACGAGAAAACTGAGTAGCTGCATCATTATTATTTGTAGCTGCATCTTGTGCAACTGATGATGCAATATCTACTGTTACTATTCATTGAGAAGTTGGTGCAAGATCAAATGTATAGGTATCTCCATCAACGGCTACAAAGTTAGAAATAGTTCCACTTCCTGCTGTAATATCTCAAGCAGTAAATCCTGTCACTCATTCACTAAATTGTGCTGTTACTACGATTGGTGAAGCATTGGTTACAAATGCCGCTGGTGAAGTGAGCGTTACTGTTGGAGGAGTTGTATCATACGTGCGAGAAAGTTGAGTTGCTGCAGTATTATTGTTTCCTGCGAGATCTTGAGCAACACTTCCCGAAATATTTACCGTTACCGCTCCGTCTGCTGTTGGAGTAACATCAAATGTATAGGTATCAGTATCAACCGCTACAAAATTACCAGGAGTTCCATTTCCAACAGTCACATCTCAAATCACAAATCCTGTTACTGCTTCACTAAATTGTGCTGTTACACTTATTGGTGAAGTATTTGTAGGATTTGGACTTACAGAAGAAAGTGCTACTGTAGGAGCAGTTGTATCAATAACAAAAGAAGAAAGAGAAAGAAGTGAAGATTGATTTCCTGCTGTATCTGTTACTCTGAGAGAACAAGTTGCATAGGTTCCTTCTGTCAAAGTATTGAGATTAATAGTATTATTTCAAGAAACTGCAGCAGTAGTAGCACTTGAACAAGCTCAAGAATATGATATATTTCCTATTTCTGAACCACTAAATGTATAATTTGGTGTTACGTCATTTGTTGGGGTTGTCACTGGAGTTACTTCAGTAAGAGTAGGAGCAGTTGTATCATAATTTACCACCAGTTGAGTTGCAGCATTATTATTATTTGTTGCTGTATCCTGAGCAACAGTTCAAGCTACATCTATAGTTACATTTCACTCTAGCGTTGGAGTTATATCAAATGTATAAGTATCTCAGTCAACGGCTGCAAAGTTAGAAGTAGTTCCGTTTCATACCACTATGTCAGTATCTATAAATCCTGTTACTGCTTCACTAAATTGTGCTGTTACATGAAAAGGTGATTGATTGGTTGCACTTCCAGAAGCAGAAGTAAGAACCACCGTAGGAGCTAATGTATCTACTGTAAAGGCAGTTACATTAAGAATTGATGATTGATTTCCTGCTGTATCTGTGAGTCTCACAGTACAATTATTATGAATACCATCTGTTAGAGTATTGAGGGTAACAGTATTATTTCCTACTACTGAAGAAGTCGTCGCACTAGAACAATCTCATCCATACGTAATAGTTGCAATTTCTGAACCACTAAATGTATAATTTGGAGTTGGATTATTTGTCGGAGTAGTAACTGGAGTGATTTCAGTAACAGTTGGAAGAACTGTATCAACTGTAAATGATGGGATAGCAAGAGGACTTGATATGTCTCCGTTATTTGTAACTGTTAGCTCACAACCACTATAAGTAGCATCTGCAAGGGTATCAAATGTCACTGTATTAGATCATACAACGGCTGTTGTCCCAGAGGTACTAATACAAGATCATGAGTAAGAGATACTTCAAGTTTCCGTAGAATTAAAAGTAAAGTCCGGAGTTGGATCTGAGGTATTTGTAGGGACAGGAGTTACTACTGTAAGAGTTGGAGTAGTTGCCCAACTGATAAGAACAAAAGAACCAAGTATTCAAAGAAGTATTGGCATCTTTGTATAAAAAATTTTCTTCATCGAAAATAAGATTATAAAGATAAAAATGATTGTATTTTTATATGTTTTTATTTTAGCTAAAAATAAGTATATAGAGGGATTTGAAAATTCAATATGATAAATTATATTTTCCTTTACAAACAAAAATTATATTTTATTTAGATTAAAAAAAGCTTCTTAAGAAGCTTTTTTTAATCTCTCTACCAATTGTCACTCATCATGAAGTTTCTTTATATCACTATATCATCCTAAACAATTTTCTTTCGAAAGAGGTCAAGCAAATATCTGTGGAACGGTCATCATTCCTGAAAGATTTCTAATTTGTATAAATTTATCTGAATCATTCGTTACATCAATTTCCTGATATTCAAAACCAAGATTTTTAATCAGTTCTTTTGCTGCTGAACAATATGGACAATAGTCTTTTGTAAAAATAGTAATCATAATAATAGTTTAGTTATAGAGTTATTTTTGTTGTTCTATTTTTTGTTTCATATCTTTATCGTACTGGTTTCAAATAATAGAAGGCGAATTTTTTGCCAAGTATTGAAAATACAAAGTAATAAATACAATTCAAATAATGATAATAATAGCCGCAACTATGAAAATTAATTTCATTTAATATATTTTTCTTAAGATAATATTTTCTCCATCTGTTGTAGCTAGTCCTGCAATACATGTCATCACTTCATCATCACCAAGAGGAAATCATGGTTCTCACCTGAAACTCTTATCGATATTTTCTCATCATTGTTCGATAGTACAAATACAAGCACCACAGATGCCAGAATGGCAGGCTGACTGCATTTCAACTCCTGATTCTTCAACTTGCTTCAAAAGTGTTTTATTTATATCTGCTGGAATCTCTTTTTCGATAATTCCATCTATATTTTTTATAATTATTTTCATACTATTGTTTATATAATTTCTATTCTTTGAAACAATGGTTCTCCTTTTTCTTTAATGGTAAATATAACATTCTCTGCAAGTAATATATCTAATTCTCAATTTTTTAGCCTTTCATCATAGTTTGTAAGACCAAGTTTCACAAACATCTCACTCATTTTCTCTGGGAAAAATGGATAAAGAAACAATCCGACTTGTCTGAGAGATTCTGCAACTGTATACAATATATGAGTAACTTCAGGATTGTTTGCTTCGTCTTTTATCAAAGTCCATGGTGCTTTTTCATCAACATATTTATTGAGAGTATCAAGGAAAGTAAACACTTCATCAAGAGCATCTTTGAGAACATATCTTTCAAAATTTCCATAAAAAGAAGTTTTTGTTTGTTCAAGTCTCGATGCAACTTCTCCATTGATACTCTCTTGCAAAACTCCTCCAAGTTTTAAACTCAGTACTACTACCCTATTTACGAGGTTTCCTAAATTGTTTGCTAGTTTCGCATTGTAAGTGAGAACTGCATCTTTTTCAGAAAAATCTCCATCTTGTCCGATATGAAAACTTGAAAGTAAGTACATCACAAGAAGATCTTTATTATATTTCTCTATAAACTCAACTGGATCTATGACATTGCCAAGAGATTTTGATATTTTTTGCCCATCTACCGTGAAAAATCCAGTCGTTAGTACTTGATGAGGAAGAGCGAAATCAGCAGAGAGAAGCATTGCTGGCCAATAGATGGCATGAAAACGGATGATATCTTTTCCAACGATATGAAGATTTGCTGGCCAAAATTTTGCCTCCTCACCCTGACACACGGTCACATAATTGAGAAGTGCATCATACCAAACATAGGTAACCTGAGACTCATCAAAAGGAAGCTTAATTCAAAATTTATTTGTTTCACGTGAGATAGAAAAATCCTCTAATCCTCTCTCCACAAAGGCAATTACCTCATTAAAACGTTCACGTGGGGTCACAAAGTCTGGATTTGATTTATAAAAATCAAGAAGGGTATTTTGATACTTTGAAAGACGAAAAAAGTAATTTTTTTCTTTGAGTAGTTCTGGCACTTTGAGATGGTCTGGACAGACTTTTTTTCCATCACGTTCGATAAGATCATCTTCTTTTTTAAATCCTTCGCATCCAACACAATACAGTCATTCATATTCTCATTGGTAGATATCCCCTTTTTCCCAAGTAGTCCCGAGTACTTTTCTCACAAGTTCGTGATGACGAGGCTCTGTCGTACGAATAAAATCTGTGTATTCAAGATGAAGTCCATCCCAAACGGCTTTATGAGCTGCTGCCATTTTATCAAGAAACTGGGTAATTTCGACTCCCTCTTCCTCGGCTTTTTGAACGATTTTTTGACTATTTTCATCAACTCAAGTACTAAACTTGACTTGTTTTCCACGTATACGTTCAAAACGAGCAATCACATCAGCGATAATACTTGAATATGAATGTCCTATATGTGGAATCCCATTGGTATAATAAATCGGTGTTGAAACATAAAATGTTTTATCTGACATACAAAAAAATAATTATATAAATGAATCTACCTTAATAATACGATTTCAAAATCGAGTACTTTCTTCTGCTTCTCGAATAGAAATAACTGCATCATTTGCTACCATTTCTTTTACTTTAGCATAATCTATATTAAGTCATTCAAATGTTCGTAATAAATAAGACTTTGTCCTATCAATATCTGTAGTAAGCACTTCTATATAATCTTCCGTACTTATAGATATATCGTATCGAATTATATCTCACTGGATTTTACTTTTAATATACTCAAGTACTTCAGAACTTGTTTGAAAGACGGTTTTTCAGTATATAAAAATATTTCCCACTTTATCTCTTATATCCAATATATTTGAGATAGTAAAATCGTTTATATCAATGGTTCAACGAAAAGTAACTGAGCCTGCTATGGTATTCATAAAAAATAATTAGAATATAATTGATTATACTATCTCATCACCTATATATACATTAAGAGTATCTCCTGCATCACCTCCATTTTTTATAATTTCAATACATCGATCAGTATCGAATCCAGAACTTCCTTCCACAAAAGCTATCTCATCTGAATCGAGTTGTTTTAGATATTTTTTGAAAGATATATTTTCAAACCTTGGATCGGAAATATTTTGTCTTTCAAATTCAGAAGCAAAGATTGTTGTTTTACAATTTCAAAAATTATCAATATGCCAAATACGATTTCATATATCAGGAATCTCTTCTATATTATAGCGTTTTTGTGGGATTTCAAATGATTTTTCTGCCATCCATACAGCAATCCTTGGCAAGAATTCATAACTACGAAATTGAGTATTTTTAATATATTCTTTTTCTTCTTCTGAAACTTCTTCCTCAAGAAATGCTTGTTCTAGAACCGTAGGAATATCCCAGATAAAAAACTGTTTTAAAATTTGTAATTTTTTTACTAAAGAAAGTACATATCCATCAACCGAAGAAATAATAGTATGCCCATCGAATTCAAAATATCAAAATGGAGTTCCATTCTCCCATTTTTTTGCACTTCCATCTCTTGGTGCTACATTGACAACCACGAGATGGTTTCCATCTAAGAAACTATCACAAATATCCATCAAAAATCCAGCAGCTTGAATATCCGATTTAACTGCAAGAAGTTGAATAGTCGCACTTGGAAAGAGTGATGCATATCGAGCAATTTGTCGTCCACGAGCATTTTCATCAAAACAATCGGTAATAAGTGTAATAGAGTCGTACATAGGAAAAAGGTTACAAAGTTAAAAAGTAGAAGAGTAAAAAGATTTTTTTTATTTAATAGAAAAAATCTTCAAAAGCGAGCAATTCAAGGAAGGCAAGTTTTTGACAAAGGAGCTTACTTTAGAATGTAAGTGACTGAGGAAAAAATGAAGCCTAACGAAGAAGTGCGAAGTTTTTCAATATTTTTTAAAAAACTCCCCTATGTACATAGAAGAGTTTAGACAATCTAAAAATCTCTAACTATGCAAGAGGAGAGAACATCATCATAAGAGTAAAAAAGAATCTATTCATATTTATTATATTATTCACTGATAAAATTATTGTAAGAAAAAATCTAATTAATCAAATTTTTCTTGATTTTTGGCTTAAGAGGATGTTTATATTCAAATCATTTTATTGAGAGTCTTTCTCAACATTTAAAACAGTAGTTTGCTATATCATGGTTTTCTGTGTTACATTTTGGACATATTTTTCAAAGGTTTAATATTTGTTTTACTTTTCTCTGTGTTTCCGCTACATCCATAAAAATAAGGATAGTGATTGACGAAAGTATCGCTACAAGAATTGGTCAAAGAAGCATAATAATAATTGCAAGAAAACGACCTATCGGAGTGATTGGATATATATCTCCATATCCTACTGTCATCATCGTCACAAGTGCCCACCAAATAGCAGAAGGAATGGAGTCAAATTGAGGATTTATCCCATGTTCAAAGTGGTATACAAAAACCGATACAACGACAAGAACTATAAACATCAGTACAAAAAGAGCTCTATATTCATATTTATAATCTTTTACTGATTTTATGAACCAAAAAAACATTGGAGCTTCTTTCATAAAATCAAAAAGTCTCAGTACTCGAAGCAAGCGTATTACTTTCAAAAAATCTTGAGAAGTATTTATTCAAAAGAAAACTTTTATAATAACATCTATAAAAAAAGGAGCAAAAGAGAGAAAATCAGCTATGTTGAAGAAGTTTTTTATAAATGGAACCTTTTTCTTTGCTTTTGTAAAACGATATGCATACTCAAGAAAGAAAATAGATGAAATAAAAAAATTTGAATAGAAGAAGTATTCATAGTACATTGTATACCAATTCCCTATTGTCTCTATCGCTAGTATAAGAATAGAGACTATAACAAAGAAACTAATAATATGACGCATTCTCACTCCAAGCCTACAAGAAGGATCGTCAAGAAATGTTTCGTAATTTTCTTTATCGTAGTTAAATTTATCAGGAATGTTTTTGAGAAAAATACCTTTAAACATAAATATAAATGTTATTTGTATTTATTTTATCAGATTTTCTCACAAAATCAAAAAGAGTAAG
>CAYUZH010000060.1:0-250 GCA_964449635.1 uncultured Candidatus Peribacteria bacterium
AAAATTTTGTTTTGATTCTAGGTGGATGTGTTAGTTTTTGTACCTTCTGCCTGACCGTTCAAAAGCGTGGACGACACTTTTTCCGTGATAAAGATGATATTCTCGAAGAGATTCTCGACTTTGAACGTACTGGATGAAAAGAAGTCGTCTTGACGTGAGTGAATCTCTCTGCATGGTGACTCGATAGTACCAATGATATCGGAAAGTCTCGATTTGCTGAGCTTCTTCTATATATCCTGAAAAAAAGTGA
>CAYUZH010000060.1:260-6972 GCA_964449635.1 uncultured Candidatus Peribacteria bacterium
CCGTTATAAAAGTACTCAAAAATCCTCGTATTTATCCACATTTTCACTTTTCTATTCAATCAGGAAGTAGTGAAGTTCTCAACAATATGCGTCGTCATTATGATGGGGAATATATAAAAAAACTGCTTCAAAAAACACGTTCTCTTCAAAGAAAAGATGGAGTGAATATTTCCATCGGAGCTGATATCATCGTTTGATTCCCGTGAGAGACAGAAGAAAACTTTATGGAAACCTACCGTATGGTACAAGATTTTCAGATTACAAAACTTCATGCGTTTCCGTTTTCTCCTCATAAATATGGAGAGTCTGTTCCTGCTGGATTTTATAAGAACCAAGTTGACGAAAAAATAAAAGATGAACGACTTCATAGACTTCTTGAACTTGGGAAAAAAGTAAGACACGATTTTATATCATCGCAAATTTGAAAGAGTTTTGAAGTACTTGTTGAACAGGTAAAAGAGTGAAAATGGAAATGATGGACCCAAAACTATATCGAAGTGAATGAGACAAATTTTGAAATAACAAGCGGAACTCTCAAAAAAAATGAGATTATCGTTTGAGTTTTGAAGTGAATCATTGAAGAAAAAGGAAATGATGATTTTGGGATGTAGAAAAGAAGTAAAAGCATAAAATAGGAAAAGTATTGTATTCTTAATGTTAAAATAATGCGAAATATTTTTTTAGCTTTCTCTTTTCTCTTCCTCATCAGTTTTGACCTTGTGAGTAAATACTTTGCTCACTTTTATTTACAGGAGAAAATACCTCTGATTTGAGATTTTCTCTCACTCGAACTCTATAAAAATCCTGGCATTGCTTTTTCATTTCCTCTGTCTGGAATCGCTCTCAAACTCATCACTTTAGCTTTGATTTTTGGGATAATTTATTATTATTGGAAAGAAGAAAAAAAGAAACAGAATACCCTAATTAATAGCGCTTTTCTTTTTATCCTCTCTTGAGCGATTTGAAACGGAATTGAAAGAATACTCTTTTCTGAAGTCACTGACTTTATAGCGGTAAAATATTTTTCTGTTTTTAATATCGCTGACACATTTATCACGATTTGAGGAGCTTTATTTTTGTGGAGTTTACTCATGAGGAAAAAGTAAAAATTATTTTTCCTTGCCGCTTTATTCCTTTTATCTTTCCTTTATGTCAAACCCTTTTGGTCCTCGTGAAATTACCTTTCAAGATGTAGGAATCAATACTCTTTGAAGTCTCATCGCTGGAATTGTTTGAAGTGTTCTCATTCTTCTCATTATGTTTGTTTTTGGAAATATTTTTAATATCTCTGGAAACTTTGCTAACCAAACCGCTACGGGCGCAACCAATAGTATGTACCCTTTTACACTCTCTATCGTTGCTTTTATTGGAACGTCACTTACGGTATTTTCAACCTATTTCTTTGCAGCGACTACCAACCCTGAGAGATATAAAAAGAGTACTGTTATCGCTGGACAAATGGCTTTCTTCTCTATTATCACGTATCTTTTTCTCACTCCTATCTATATTTATACTGGGATGATAAGCTATCAAAATATCATGTTTGTATTTCTTTCTCATATTCTTTTTATCTCTTTTTGAAGTAGTCTTATCCTTGAGATTCTCAATAACTATCGTCATATTCTTACCTGAGTATATGGAAGTTTTATTGGTCTTTTTATCAGTATCATCGTCACATTTTTGATATTCTTTTCTCTCCCAGAATGATTTGCAAAACTCCTTTCTCTCTTATTTTTTCTCCCTCTTGTAACGGCGAGTATGACATTTTGTAAGCATTTGTTTGAAATTGCCTATTTTAAATACAACCGTATGACAAACCTTGATCCACTTGGTGATATCTTTTATCAACTGGAACAAGAAGAAAAAGAAGAACAAAAAGAAGCTCTTCAAAAAGAAAGTATTTAAGCGAGACTTTTTACCTTTTTATTTTTTACCTCTTATGATTGAGCTAGTAAAACAAACCCTTGAATTTTATCTAAAATATTTGAAAGAACCTCAATTAAATGAACTTCAAATAACCGAACAAACACTCCTGAGTACAAGATGATCTTGTTTTGTTACTCTCTATAAAAATGGAGAAATCAGAGGAAGTGCTGGAAACGTAAAAGAAGTCGAAGCAACTATGGCACAAGAAATTATCCGCAATGTCATATCAGCCGCAACTCAGGACAGTCGTTTTGAGAAACTCAAACTCGATGAAGTGAAAGATATAAAAATACGTATTGACGTTATTACGGAGAGAAAAATACTTCAAGAGTGAAAAATAGCCCTTCTTGATCCTGTAAAATCATGAGTGATTGCAATCAAAAAAGAATATGATAAACTCGCTGTCATTCTCCCAAATATCAGCGCGAAACTTCTTACTGGTTCTGACTTCCCTGCTTTTTTAGAAGCAAAACTTTGAGAAGCTTTTGATGAAAAAAATTATATCGTTTACGAGATAACAACGAGTGTCGAAAGTGATGTAGGAATGAAATAGATGTATTATTTTCTTTTTTAAAACCTACATTTATGTCTGAAATATCCGTTCAAATTATCATTCCTCTTCTCTTTATCATCTTTCTTCTTATCGGAGTTCTTATTTATTTTATTACCAAAGGAGGAAAAAGTACTGATGATAAATCTCTCAAACTTCTTCAACAGCATCTTTTTGACCTCTCACACCAGCTTGAGAGAAAACTCAATGAAACCAATAGAACCCTTGATAATAAACTCTCTGAAAGTAATAAATACCTTTCTGAAAATATCCAACGTACTTTTGCAACGAGTAGTAAAATCGGAGAAGAGTCCAATAAGCGTATCGAAGAAATCACCAAAAAACTTTCAGAACTCTGAGAAACCAATAAACAAATCAAAGATATCGGGTGACAGTTAGAAGGTTTAGAAAGAATTCTTACAAATCCAAAACAGAGAGGGATTCTTTGAGAATATTTTTTGGAAACTATACTCAAAAATATGTTTCCTCCTGAAAACTATGAGATGCAATACAAGTTCAAAAATGGAGAAATCGTGGATGCGGTTATCAAGATTCAAGGACGAATTATCCCAGTAGATTCAAAATTTAGTCTTGAAAACTATACAAAAATCGTTGAAGCCAATACGGATGTCGAACGTGAAGTATTTGAAAAGGAATTTAAAAAAGATCTCAAAAAGCGTATCGATGAAACCAGTAAATATATTCGTCCAAACGAAGGAACGATGGAATTCGCTTTTATGTTTATCCCTTCGGAAGGAATTTACTATGATATCCTCATAAATAAGGTCGGAGCGATGAAGATTAATACGGCAGATTTGATTGAGTATGCATTTAAAGATAAACACGTTATTATCGTCTCTCCTACAAGCTTTTATGCCTACCTTCAAACAGTGATGCAATGACTCAAAGCACTTCAGATAGAAGAAGCAGCCAAAGATATCCAAAAACAAGTTGGTCAGCTTGGACGCCATCTACAAGCTTATGAAGAGTACTTAAAAAAGCTTGGAAATACGCTTGGAACGACGGTGAATCATTATAATCACGCTTACAAAGAATTTAACAAGATAGAAAAAGATGTAGTGAAAATAACCGGAGAAGTTTGAGAACAAGAGATACTCCAGCTTGAGAAGCCTGATAATGAGTAATTAAAATATTTCACAATATATATTTGACTCTTGTACAATCATTTTTACAATACAAGGGTCTTTTTTATTTTTGAAAAATATTTATGGAATCTTTTGTTGTTAAGAAACTTGGAGGAGAAAACGCTGCTGAAATGTTCAAAAGTGCGAGAAATGTGATAAATGATGCTCGAAATTGAGTACAGCAAGCGGTCGTTATTTCTGCGATGAGATGAGAAAATATAAAAACTGATTCCGAATATAGTTCTCTTAAAGAGGTAATGGCTGAAATGTGAAAAAAGAAAGAAAAAGATCCAAAAAAACAAAGATCTGATATTTTTAATACAACTGATGTACTCATAGAAGTAGGAAAAGAATGTAGTAAGTGAAGTTCTGCTGATGAGAACATGATAACTAAATACTTGCAAGCTGTTAGAGATTTTCACTCTCTTATTATCAAAGAAAAACTAAAAGAATTTCCAGAAGTACTTTTAAGAGTAAACGCCGTTATGAATAATGCTCTTAACGGATTTGTGTGAATCTTACAGATTTTCCTCGAACAAGAGAACGTTATGTCTCTTCCTTCAGACGAAAACGACTATATAATATACGATGAATATTGAAAGCCTCACTCTATCATGGGATTTTGAGAAGTTCTTTCTGCAAAAATATTTTCAAGCATTATTAATGAACTTTCAGAAATAGAATCTCCTGAAATTCAATCTACCGTAATTGATACTTCAAATGCTATATGAGAAATTATTTGATGAAATGCATTTACGACACTCTCAACAAATCTCTCAGAAAAGGTAAATTCTGAATCGAGTATTTCTATTGTTCCTTGATATGTGGGTTGATTTAAGCAGTGAATTGAAATAGCGGTATGAAGAGGATATAGTGATGCAACGGCAGCAGCACTTGCGGTCGGCATGAAAAATAGCTGAGTAGACGAAGTCACTCTTGAAATACAAAAATCTGTCCGTGGGATGCTTTCTGCTGATCCACGTACCCTTGAAAATTATGAAGATGCAAAACTTATAGAGTTTATTAATTATATATTCGCAAAGGAAATTATTGGTTGAGCCAAAGCAAAACTCCTTCATGATCAAGCTTTGAGAAAAGAAGTGATAGAATCTTGAGTAAAAGTCAAAATTTTTAATCCTTTTGATCCAACAAGTCATGGAACAATTATTTGAGAAAATCTATGAAAAAGTAAAAAATGAATACAGTTTGTATGATGAAAAGAAGCTATATTTTTCTCAGTAAGTTCGATTACTGATATGTGAGGACCTTGAATCCTTGCAAAGATATTTGAGGTAGTAAAAGATTATGCCAGTGTTGATATCGTAAGTTCTTCTGAGACAGAAGTGAGTTTCAGTATTGAAGCCTGAACTGCTTCCCAGTTAAAAAAAATTCAAGAAAAACTAAAAAAAGTTTTTAATATCCAAAGAAATGGAAAACATAATTTTGTATCTTATTCTAATGGGAAAGCAACTATACACTGTGTTGGGAATCTCAAATGAATACAGTGACTTTCTTCTGAAGCATCTACACTTTTAACTCAAAATGGAATAAATATCGAAATTAGCTCTCAATGAAAACAAGAACGAGCAATGATTTTTGGAATAGCCAAAAAAGATATGAAAAAAGCAGTCAATGCACTTCACGATTATTTCATAGGATAATAAAAAACTCCTCCAAGCTTGGAGGAGTTTTTTATTTTATATATTCTTTAAAATTGTCTTTTTAAGATTTTCGAGTCCTTCCCCCTGAAATACACTTACATAGGATGGTGATTTGTCTTTGAATCTCTTTTTTAGTTCAGAAAGAGATGTTTTTGAAAGATTATCTGTTTTATTAAATACATAAAGTTTCTTTTGAGTGGCTCCGATAGAAGCAAGAATATCATCAACGACTTGTATTTTTTCATCAATCTTTGGATCACTCGCATCAACAACATGAAGAAGAATATCAGCTTCGATACTATCTTCAAGTGTTGAAGAAAATGCTTTTATGAGTTCAGGGGGGAGATCACGAATAAATCCAATCGTATCATTGAGAAGAATATCGATTCATTGATATTCAGAAAGACCAAATTTCTTTTTGAGTTTTTCATCTATTTCCGAGGCTTCAATGTGCATTTTTCCAACAGAAGTTCCAAGGGTCGCAAAAAGTTTATTTTCTGCTAGAACTCATTTTTTTGTGAGAATATTGAGAAGACTTGATTTCCCCGCATTGGTATATCCTACGATTCAAATAGTAGTAAATCATTTTTTTTCTCTTCACTTTCGGTGTTGTTCACGTACGGCTTTATACTTTTCTAAATCATGGCGAATCGCCTGCTCTCTCGTTTGAAGATGACGCTTCATTATCTCAGTATTGGTTTCTCACTTTCCACGAGCGAGTTTACTTCCTCATCCTTGACGACTGAGTTCCATACCCATACCAAAAATACGCGGTCCCATATGACGAATAGAAGCAAGCTCAATTTGAAGACGAGATTCTATTGTACGAGCGTTTTTCTCAAAAATTTTGAGAATAAGATCCACTCTATCCCATGCTTTTGCTCCGATAGGTTTGAGTTTTTCATTCACCTTGTAAATTTGATGAGGTTTAAGAATATTTCAAAAGATAAGTAGATTAGCCCCCGATTCTTTCATGTCGGCAATAATTTCATCAAGCTTTCATTCTCCTATATACGTATTGTAATCTGGTTGTGCTCTTTTTTGAATATGTTTTACGATAAGAACTCCCCCATAGGTCATTACGAGGTTTTCAAGTTCCACCATCCTATCATCCATATTTTCACGAGTACAACATTCGCTTGATATAACATCCGTTACAAATACTTTGAGAACTCATTTTTGATATTCAAGGTTTTGTTGTTCTTGCTCTAATTCACGAAGAGATTTATTCATAGTTTATAGTTAGATTGACTTCATTATATGCAAATTAACCAAAGAAACAAAAAAGTACCTCAAGAGTTGAGGTACTTTTTAAACGTTTTTTTATTTTTTGAGGGCTGCACTTTTTTGTTGACGTGCGTAGAATTTATCAACCGCACCAGTTTTGAGGATTTTTTGTTCTCCTGTATAAAATGGGTGAGTTTTTGATG
>CAYUZH010000061.1:0-2880 GCA_964449635.1 uncultured Candidatus Peribacteria bacterium
CTGCCAATCCTCTTGAGAGTGAAGAAATTGCCTGACAAGTAAGTTCTATTATTGTTGCAGTGGATGGGGTAATCAATTGAACTCTTGAAGAAAACTATACACTTACCCTTTGATTTTGAGATATGCTTTCTATGGAGCCAAATATAACTGAAAGAGATAAAGAATTACTTAATGCAAATCTAAAGTTTCTTGAAACGTGGGGAGAATCAAAACTAAGAACATGACGAGATTTTAAAATGCAATAATTTATATTAAGGCCTTTTTCCAGAGAGAGCAATCATTATCCAAGGAAAACTTGGACTGATAAAAACTAAAAAGAGAATAGAGAGAACTATATAAGTATTTCTTATTTCATCAGGAGAAAGGTATTGTATAAAATACCCTCTAAAATAGTATCCGTACGCTCATAAAATCATACTTGGAAGTACGGCAATCAAAAACATAAAAATCAATTTCCCTTTGTCGCGATTTTTTATAGAGGTTTTTATAAGTGAAAAGAGTCAAAATAGTGAAGCGATTCAAAGCAAGATTCCGATGTTACAGGCTCAAAAACCTATAGAAGCGAGAAGAGAGTTCATTTTGGTGATAAGATTATGAGAAATAGTTTATAGGTGTATAATGATGTAAATATCAAAAATTACAAAAGATTTTTATGACCTTTAAGCTTCTTTTTTCTCTTCTCTGAATTTTTCTTTCAACTGGAGCGTATGTACATTACTTTTGGAGTATTCTTCAGTGACAAACCAAACCTCACATGTTTACGTGGCTCATATTTTCAGTACTTCTTATCTCATCGTTTGCGATTCAAACAGAGTATGAAGGGGGACTTTGAACCTATATTATCCTGAGTGAGCTTATCGGATGTTTTCTTGCATTTCTCCTCTCGCTCAAATACGGTGAAAAACATATTACATTATCAGACAAGATATTTCTTGCTCTTGCATTTGGCGCTCTCGCTCTATGGCTTCTTTTTGATTTACCAACTCTTTCGGTTATACTCATCATACTGGTTGATTTGTTTGCACTCCTCCCAACTTTTCGAAAATCTTTCTCGCGTCCACAGGAGGAAACAATCGTTTTGTATCTTGTCAGTGGTTTTATATTTATCTTTTCTCTCCTTGGGATGCAAAACTATAGTTTTCTCACGGTTTGACACCAAACGGCAATTATTCTCTTTGACTGGGGACTTGCCGCTTTTATCCTTCTCAGGCGTTATCAACTAACAAAATAAACTATGAAAATGCTTATTATTATATCTCTCATTCTTCTTATTGCTCTTGCTATCTGGACACTCGGAACGATTCTTGTTGTGAGGTGAATAGAAGAACCAAGCTATACAGTGACAAAAAAATTGGAAGGATACGAACTTCGAACCTATGAACCTTTTATCGTCGCACAAGTAAAAGTAACTGGAAATCAGCAGGAATCTTTAAATAAAGGTTTTAGAGTATTAGCAGGATACATATTTTGAGGAAATACGTCAAAACAATCAATAGCGATGACGGCTCCTGTTATCGATATAAACACGGCTTCTGAAAAAATTGCAATGACCGTTCCAGTGATAGATATTGTCGAGTGAACAGACACTCATATCGTTCAGTTTTCTATGCCGAAAAAATATACTCTCGAAAGCCTTCCAAAACCAAACGATGCGAGTATAAGTTTTGTAGAAATTCCAAAAGCAACAAAAGCAGTTTTAAGATACACTCTATGGGCAACAGAATCAAGAGTGAAGACAAAGAAAGAACTTCTGGCTTCTTATCTCAAAAGAGATGGATATACTCAAGTAGGGGAGATGATTTCAGCTCAGTACAATCCTCCTCTTAGTTTCCCATTTTTGAGAAGAAATGAGATTATGGTAGAAGTGAAATAATACTATCTTTCAACAAGACACTATGCTTTTTTGAATGACACTGGCATTTGTACTCTCTCAAATATTTGCTGGAATTGCTATTGTTGGCGATATTTTTAGTTTTCAGTTTAAAAAGAGAGAAGCCATCATTACTTGTTTTTTGATTTCAGCGACGTGTATTGCTCTCCATTATGCATTTCTTGATAGATACTCGGCAGCAGTGATTATCAGTATCGGGATTATACGTTTTTTTATCTCGCTCTTTTCAACTAACAAATACTGGATACCTCTTTTTATATTTTTATATTCTCTTGCCACCTATACTCTATTTAAAGATTGGTATGATTTGCTTATACTGACAGCATTAAGTTTTTCAACAATTGCATCTTTTCAAAAAAATGACAAAACTCTCAGATACTTTATGTTTTGAGGAACTCTTATTACGATAACCTATAATTTCCTGATATTTTCTCCTATATGAGTAATCCTTGAATCTATATTTCTTGTCAGTAATATCGTTTGATTTTATAGACACTACTTCAAAAAATGTAAATAATTACAATATAAAAAGCCTCCAATTCTGGATGCTTTTTATTTATAAATCAAGATATTCATCAATTCTCACTTGCGAAACGAAGTCGTAGATATGGGAAACCATTACCATTGTCCCTTCATACTCATCAAGCGCTTTTGCAATCACAGGAAGATGACGGAAATTGATATGATTCGTTGGTTCATCAAGAATGAGAAGTCCTGGTTTTTCGAGTACAAGTTTACAAAACATCACGAGTCCTTTTTGTCCTTCAGATATATTTCCAATGAGAGTTTTCATCACTTCACCCGTGATAAGAAATCCAGCAGCAAGTGAACGAAGATCCTGTTCACTGATATTGTGTTCCGCCGAATCCATAAGAGAGTCGTACACAGTTTGGTTAAAATCAAGTGTTGAGAAGTCTTGGCGATAGTACCCGATTTTCACATTTTCTCCGAGTCTCATTCCTTCAGCTGTTTGATGAGCAATCGATTCA
>CAYUZH010000061.1:2906-3827 GCA_964449635.1 uncultured Candidatus Peribacteria bacterium
GAGAGAAGGAGATGACGATTTTTCCCAAGAGAAATAGTAACCGGTTTTTCGGTCGCTTCATGATTTTTAATCACTTTTACAGAAGAAAGTCCAAGGATTTCTCCTCCGATTCCTTCTTGATTTGGGATTTTAAAGTCACGAATCGTTTTATCTTCACGGCGAACATCAACTTTTGATGCTTCAAGTTCTTCAGCTTTTTCTCTCATACGTTTTGCTACATCTCTCAGTTTTCCTCATTTATGCGCAAATACATTTGCCTGATCTTTATTGTCTTGGATTTCTTTTTCGAGACGAGCGTTTTCTCTGTTTTGTTTCTCGATTTGTCTTTCGATTTGTTCAACAGCATCATAGTAATCTCCGAGATATTGTTCTACTTTCTTTGTATGAACATCGAGATAAAAAATTCCTTCGGTAAATGCATTGAGAAAATCAGCATCATGGGAAATAACAAGAACGGTTTTATCATACGCTACGAGAAATTGAGTAAGTTCCCAAATTCCTTCTGAATCGAGATTATTGGTTGGTTCATCAAGAAGAAGAACATCAGGATGTTGGATAAGAGCGGCTCCAAGGAGAAGACGAGCTTGTTGTCCTCCAGAAAACGATTTCACGATTCTATCAAGTGGAGCAACAAGATTTACTACTTTGAGCATCTCGGCAATATCTCTATCGATATTAAACGCATCACTACGAGAATATTTTCTAAAAAAAGCTTGAACGGTCAGTTCTTTGTCTTCAGGAAGCATCACTTGGTGTCATGTTGCTATGTGCATACCAGAAGTGATATGGATTTTTCCTTCTTTTGGTTTTTCTTTTCCCGTAATCATTTTAAAAATAGTACTTTTCCCAGCTCCGTTTTCGCCACAAATGGCAAGGATTTCCCCGGCCTCGTAGGCAGAAAGGAGTTCGTCGCGATTGCCA
>CAYUZH010000061.1:3837-6362 GCA_964449635.1 uncultured Candidatus Peribacteria bacterium
TGTCCCATAAGCGTCATTTTTGCTCATTCTCTCAAGCCAAAACTTACTTCAGTGAGAAGTGGGCGAGCTGGATTATGCCAGTAGCTGACGTCATCAAAACGGATAATAGTGTCTCCTCTTGCCATATATATAAAGATAAAAAAGAATAAATTTCAGGGGAAATATATTGAAAAAGAGCAAAATAACAAAATATTTTTTGTTCTTGTCACGTTTTAATTTTCCTTTAAGAAGAGCAACTTACTTTTAAGTGCGTTCTTGTAAATACAAAGAATCTTTGTATCATCCCGAGTACCAATATTTTTTAACAAAAATCTATGTACTACAAAATCGCTATTGAGTTTACAAGAGACAGACTTCACGCTCTTAAAGTTCTTTTAGAAAAAGCTCAAAAAGAAGCTATGGAAAAGGGAATATCAGATGAAGATATACTCGCGTATCGTCTTGCTCCCGATATGTTTGCGCTTATAAAACAAGTACAAATCGCAACAGACAATGCAAAATGAGCAGCCGCTCGTCTTGCTGGAGTTGAAATCCCAAAATATGAAGACAGTGAAACAACTTTAGACGATTTATATGCTCGTATCGATAAAACGATAGCATTTCTTGATACGTTTACTCCAGAAAGTTTTGCAGAAGCTGATTCAAGAAAAATAGAACTTCCATATTTTAAAGATATGCATTTTACAGGAGAATGATATCTAACGTACCATATCTCTAACTTTATGTTTCACGTGACGACAACATATGCACTTCTTCGTTCAAATGGATTCCAAATAGGGAAGGCTGACTTTATGAATTCGCTTCCACTCATTCCAAATAGTTAAGAAATAATAAAAACTCACCTTTTGGTGAGTTTTTTAATTGTATATCTTGTAATAACCTTCGGAAATAATTTCTCGTTTTTCTCCATCAGTAAGAAGTGCAGAATCATCATCAAGACAATACATAGTTTTATCTACAGAAGGAGCAATTTTTTCTAGATTTTCTCGAGAATATTGAGGATATTCAGCTCTCCCAAAATGGGGGATAAATATATGATCAAAAAGATTATACTCTTCCCCGATATAGAAGTCATTTACTCATATCTCTTCAAGTTTTTTCATATCTTTTTCTTCTTTAAAACTTTTTCACCAGACGATACTTCCAGCACTGATTCCAACAATGACTTTATTTTCAAATATTTTTTGAAAATTTTGTAAAAAGCCTAATTTAAAAAGCTTTGTTTTTAAATAGAGAGCATTTCCTCATCAAAAAAAAATAATATCAGACTTGAGTATTTTCTCTTCTATGATACTCAAGTCTTCTATTGCAATATCAACCATATCTATTGATTGAAATCCAAGTCATGCAAAATTATTTATATGTTGAATAAACCGAGATTTATCAGTTGTTTTTGGGTTTTGAGCAGTCGGAATAAAAAGTCATTTTTTATCAGAAAAGTTTCCTTTAGCAAGCTCAAGAAGAGCTTTCTGAATACTTTTATTTGTTATTCCACTAGATGTGAGAAGAAATTTTATAGACATAGGGAGTTATTAATTTATTTTATTATATGTATTTATTATTAAAAATAAAGAGCCTAATTTCTAGACTCTTTTTTAATTTCAAATGGTGCTAGGAAGAGGGACTTGCCGCCTGCGGTCGGGCATCCGAACTCGAAAGATACAAACGTATCTTTCTCTCGTTTCACTCGGTTCTCCTTTCAAGTCCCTAAAACAAAAAATAAAGAGCTTAGCGAACTAAACTCTTTTTAATTTCAAATGGTGCGCGAAGAGGGACTTGAACCCTCACACCTTGCGGTATACGCACCTCAAGCGTACGTGTATACCAATTCCACCATCCGCGCATGAATACGAATATATTGCTACATTCGTATATTTTTCAAAAAATGGTGCCGAGAGGCGGGATTGAACCACCGACACAGGGATTTTCAGTCCCCTGCTCTACCACTGAGCTACCCCGGCAAATAAAAATGAACAGAGCTTTTTTCAAAGCTTTGACATTATATAAAAAAAATGAGATATGCAAATAATTTTATTTCATTTGCAAAAAATAAGGAAATTACTACTATTTCGTAGATTTTTTCCTTACGTTTCATATATGAAAGAGTTGCATTTTTCTGAATTTCCAAAAGATCACTTGTACTACCGTACATCATCACCAAATTATAAAAAATATCTCGAAGATTATAAAGCAGATACGATTCCAGTAAATGGAGGAAAACAGTTTTGATGGAGAAAATGGCCAAAATCTTGGTTTCAAATTATTAAATTTGAGAAGATTGATGAAGAACCAGATATAGCGATGCTCAAAGAAAAATACTGAGTACAGCACGCATGGATTATCTGGATACCAGCCACTCGAACAGATATACCAGCTGGATGGAGAAAACTTTGGTTAACATCCCACTATGTAACAACCTGAATAGTCACACTTGATGAAGAATATTGGAAAAAATGGAACGAACGTTCAAGAAGAGCCAGAAAAAAATACCAACAAAATGGGGTAGAGATAAAAATGGTATCTCC
>CAYUZH010000061.1:6372-6912 GCA_964449635.1 uncultured Candidatus Peribacteria bacterium
CATTTAAAAGAGATTATATAAAATATTATACTCACATAGTAAGTATAAATCCCAAAAACATTCGTAGTTATGTTGCGTATTATGAAGGAAAAATAGTCGCTGGACTCGCGGTTCACGATTATAACGATGGGAAAAGTAGTGTACATCTTGTTGCCTATACAAATAGAAAATATTATCATACACAAGCCTGAACAGGACTGATAGATAGATGGTATGCAGATTCTGTAAAAATGGGAATCAAGTATATTGATTTCGATAGACTCAGAGAAAAATATCGACCAAGAGATCAAAAAGGATATAGTGAATTTAAAGAAAATTTTATCCATTAAAAATATAACTTTACAGATTCATATTTTAAATTTATATAATTTTATATAGAATATGGAACTTCGTTCATCTGCAGACTTTCCTCTTGATCATGAACATTGTCGTTCATTTTCTCCATGATTTGCGGCTTGCATAGAAAATATAAATAAAAAGAAAGTATTTTTACTCAAAGATAACAAGAAGAAAACACCAACTCCTGTTGAGGATCTCCCA
>CAYUZH010000062.1:0-5240 GCA_964449635.1 uncultured Candidatus Peribacteria bacterium
TTTAGTGAGTATATACTCGCTCGACTCGAAAGAGATAAACAATCGTTTGGACTTGATAACCTTATGGTAGAAACCTGTCCTTGTACAGGGAATTGTAAAGATGGCCCAAATCTTCTCGTTGATGGGAAACTAGAACTTCATTGTAATCCTATTAAAGCTTCAAAATTTGCTCTTCAATCAAAACAAAAATCAAAAAAATGATTTGTACTCCCAGAGGAGAAACAAAAACGTGCCCATTTTCATCATACAAATGAAGAATCTTCTGCTGAAGAGACCTTGTATTTTAAAGACCATATTACCCTTGTAAAAAAAACATCAGATGACGCTTCAGATATATAATACTCTCACCCGAGAAAAAGAAACATTTAAACCAAAAAATCACGATAAAGTAAAAGTATATTTTTGTTGACCAACGCCATATAATTTTGCTCACATTTGAAACCTGAAAACATACGTTGTCGAAGATATGGTTATCAGAACACTTCGTTTTTTAGGGTATACAATAACAACGACTATGAATATCACCGATATCGATGATAAGACCATTCGTGATAGCCAAAAAGTAGGGAAAAGACTTCTCGATTTTACTCGTGAATATTCAAACTTTTTTCTTGAAGATATCAAAAAACTTTGAATCAACAAAGCAGACAATGTAAAACCAATCTCAGAACTGATTCCAGAAATGATTCAGATTATTAATGGACTTTTGAGAAAGTGATTTGCTTACCTCGCAGACGATGGAAGTATTTATTATAGTATAGAAAAATTTAAAACATACGGAAAACTCGCAAACCTCAATTTTGAATGAATGAAATCAAATGTTCGTATAAATAATGATGAGTACGAAAAAGAAAGTATCGCAGATTTTGTTCTTTGGAAAGCGTACGACAAAGAGAGAGATGGAGAGAACTTTTGGGAAGGAGAGTTTAAGATATTCTCAGAGAGTCCGGACTTGAAAACTATCCTTTGACGTCCAGGATGGCATATAGAATGTAGTGCGTGTGCTATGAAGTTTTTTGGTCCAGAAATCGATCTTCATATGGGGTGAGTTGATAATATTTTCCCACATCATCAAAACGAAATAGCCCAAACAGAAGCCTATACAAGTAAAAAATTTAGTCGTTTTTGGCTTCATTCAGCTCATCTTTTGGTAGATGGTAAAAAAATGAGTAAAAGTCTTTGAAATTTTTATACACTTCGTGATATAGAAGACCAGTTCCAAGACATTCCAAAATCTCTCCTGTATAGAGCGGTTCGTCTTTCTTTTATCGCAGGGAAATATAGAGATAATATAGATTTTAGTTTCGCAAAAATAGAAGCAAATTTTTCAACGCTTAAAAAACTTGATGAAACACTCAGAAGACTCAGAGAATTTAAGAAAAACAATGAGTGAGACGGGAAAAAAACAAGACGTGACTTTAGTCATAAACTTCAAGAACACGTGGCTCATTTTATAGCATCTCTTGAAGATGATTTTGCTATTCCTGAAGCGCTTGTTGATGTCTATGAAACAGCTACTTTCGCTAATAGCGAACTTGATGCTAAGAAAATAAGTGCAGGTGAAGCATCGGCTCTTATTGAACTTTTTAGAACCTATAATCAAGTACTTGGGATTATAGATTTTTCGATCCTTGATGAAGTAGAAGTTCCACAGGATATAGAGCAAAAACTTCAAGCGAGAAATACTGCAAAAAATGAAAAAAACTTTACACTGGCTGATACTTTGAGAGATGAACTTTTGAGTGAGTGATGGAAAATAGTTGATAGTCGAGAAGGAACAAGAGTTGAAAAATTATAATTGACTTATATATAATTTATGTTAATATAAAATACGAATTTATCTCGTATTTTTTTTATGTCAAAAATAGAAATAAGTAAATGACCTAATTTCTCACCAACTCGAAGAGCTTTTCTTTGATTTCTTTGATGAGCAGTATTAGCTCCAGCTATGTGAGTGAAAAATGCTATTGCACAAGTCCTTGATATAGAAAAAGATGAAGCAGCAAGAAGAGACATTATTATTGCTCTTCAGCCATCTTATTGGGGAAGAAATGGGTACAATACTTCTGAAACATTTCGTAGAATTATTACTTCAATATGACAAGTAAAATCAGATTTTCTAATAACAAATATAAATACTCTTTGAGTTGATGAATTTAAATCTTTCAGATGAACAAGTCAACAAATAGCTGATCAGATGTTACAAGCTATTACATCATATCAACAAACTTTTCGACAATTACAAAAAAGAGATGAGTGAACTGATTGATGAGATCAATATGAACAAAGCGAATGAGTAAATGAAAGTTACATAAGAGATATTACCACCCGAGAGCTAGATTATATGAGAGTAACAGAACTCCCAGTTCATAAAGAATTTACAAATCAGTATTGAGAAAAATATAGAAAGACGGTAAGAGAAATACCTTCCGATGTTCCTGATGCAAGGATTGATGAACATTTTTACGGCAATTATAAAAGAATAAATATTCCTTGAACATATATAAACAAATCTCTTTCAAAATATATATGAAGTGAAATCCCTCAAAATATTCAATCAAGTGATACTTATATAAAAGTTTCAATAGCATGAGGGAGATATTATGTAGCGATTTATATGAATTCTGAGCTAAAGCTTCTATCATATGTGTCACCTGGAAAAAATAAAAATTGAAGAAGAACAACTAGTTGAGTTGTTTTAAAAAAAATAGTAGGTCAGAATCTTATTTTTAATAAATATAGAATGTCTTGAAAATATGATGAATCAGCTATGTATTTATCTATTGATATTCAAAACGGAGAATTATTTCATGCTTCTAAACTATGAGTAGATGGTACCGGTCAGTCACATGGTTGTATTAGACTACCAGTATTTTATATATATGGAATGAATGAAAAATTAAGAACTCTTTCAGATGGAAAAAAAGTAATTATTGATATTGATCCACTCTACTAAACAATCAAAATTGTCTTTTTTAAACTCTTCTCTATAATCGGGCAAGAGTTTATTTTTTATATTGAATTTTGTATATGACAACATCTATTATTTTTATAATTATTATAGGTATCATCATCGGAGAATATATACTTTGATACTTTCTTGATTGGCTCAACTCAAAAAACTATTCAGATACTCTTCCAGAAGAATTAAAGGGGATTTATGATGAAGAAAAATATAAAAAATCTCAAAATTATGAGAAAGAAAATAAATCTTTTTCTCATATATCGGAAACTTTTAGCCTCATTCTAACGCTTCTTCTTATATGGTTTTGAGGATTCTGATGGCTCGATACTTTCTTGAGACAATTTACACAAAATTCTATTCTTCTTGCACTTGGTTTCTTTTGAATTATTAGTTTTGTTCAGACGATAATAGGAATCCCTTTTTCATATTATGCAACATTTGTTATCGAAGAGAAATATGGATTCAATAAATCAACAAAACGTATATTCTTTTTTGACATTATAAAATCACTTCTTCTTTCTGCGCTTATCGGTGGAATTCTCCTCGCACTTATAGTTTGGGTATATGAAAAAGTAGGACAGAATTTTTGGGTATATGCTTGGGGAATACTTTCGTTCTTTTCTCTCTTTATGATGATGTTTTATAGCAATATCATTGTTCCACTTTTCAATAAACAAACACCTCTTGAAGAAGGGGAATTAAAAACAGCCATCAATAATTTTGGAAAAAAGGTAGGATTTCAAATTGATAATATATTTGTAATCGATGGTTCAAAAAGAAGCACCAAAGCAAATGCGTACTTTACTGGATTTTGACCAAAAAAGAGAATTGTTCTCTATGATACATTGATAAAAGATATGACGATTGATGAGATAGTAGCGGTACTAGCTCATGAGATAGGTCACTATAAAAGACGTCATACGATTCAGATGCTTTTCTTCTCAATAATACAAACGTGATTGATTCTTTTTATATTTTCTCTCGCATTAAAAGTTCCAGAAGTATCCTATGCACTTGGAGCAAGAGAAGTAAGTTTTCATATGGGAGCATTCGCATTTGGAATACTTTTTACCCCTCTTTCTCATATTATCGGAGTTTTTGGAAATATACTTTCTCGCCGAAATGAATATCAAGCAGATGAATTTGCTGGGCAAAACACAAATCCTCTCGATTTACAAAACGCCCTTAAGAAACTTTCAGTGAATAATCTCTCAAATCTTCGCCCACATCCATGGTATGAGTTTTTTTACTATAGTCATCCAACCGTACTAAAAAGACTTCAATTTTTAGAAACATGTAAAAAATAGGTATTATCGTTTAATAATTTTTTGTATACGTTTCTTATAAATATTTCTTAATTTCAAAGATTTGAATTTCTTTTGAATCTTTTTTTTGCTTTGTTCAAGAGTGAGATTAAATGTTTTGAAAAAAGTAAATATTCAGAACTTATAGTAACAGTACATCATAATATTGATAATAAGGGTACTAAAAGTTTCAATCATAATATCATGCATGGTATCATTGATAGCGTCTTCTCAAGAAGCAGGATTTGTTTGTACAAGAGGTGCCCAATATTCTATTCAAAAATACCATATTCCAATCCTATCAAAAAGATACTCTACTATCTCCCATATCGCTCAAAGAGAAACAGAGAAACAAAACGAAAACATAACAAGAATCAAAAATTGATTTTTAATTCACTTGTGTTCAAGAAATGAGAATATAATTTTATATCCAATAAAAGCAAAGCAGAAGCCATAAACAAAATGAAGCATCTTATCCCACCACCAAAATGTATCATAAAATCAGAGGCTTGTTCCGAGGTAAGAACTCAAGATGATAAAGATAAGGATAGTTGTCTCAAACTTTAAAGAGTATTTTAAGCCACTTACCTTTTCAAGCGAATAAATAATTGCATACCAAAGAGCGATAACTCCGAGAAAAGTGATATGATAAAAAAATCAAAAAACTATGCTGATTCAAAATAAAATGAGACGAGAAAGTGATTTTATATTTTCTTGATGATACATAAGAAAAATTTATAGGTCTCAATATTAGTATCATACTATCCTAAAAAGGGATTTCTCAAAGAAATATTTTTTTAGTTTGATGAAATTTTTCAAAACAATTTTTTTATGGTACCATAATAATGGTCCTTTGGACGGGACAAGTAAAGGAGTGGGGAAAATGGCACTATTAAAAACATATGCCTTAAACGAAATAGTGGATATGAGGCTCTCACGAGAGACCCTTACATTTCACCTTTTCGATTATA
>CAYUZH010000062.1:5250-6808 GCA_964449635.1 uncultured Candidatus Peribacteria bacterium
TCTTTGATACCGCACGGGTGATTTTTCACTCGATTCGCGGTGTGGTAGTCTGTATCTACTCGAAGGAAACTTTGGGTATGGTTATCGACTACAAGGTATAAAAACAAAGCCTCAAACAGGGAGGCGTCAAACATTTTCCAAAAACTCCGTCCATCTGTCCAAAAGACCAGGTCGCTTCAAAGCGACAAAGAGACTCCTTCGGGAGTCTTTCTTGTTGTAATAATTGATTTTACTTTTTTATATATTATGATACAATAATAATAATAAACACTATTAAACATGAATATCCCAGCTAAAGCAATTTCTTATACAAATCAGAATCTAAAATTTAGGTTATTAGAGGATATAACCAGTTTTATTGTAGAATCCTTATCGAGTTATAGAGCTGAATCTATTCAAAAATTAAGAATATCACTTGAAAAATTCTCTGAAAATGGAGTTTTTATTTGGAAAGATATAAAAACATACAAAGACGCTGTTAAAAAATTTGAAGAGTTATGACTGCTTACTATTGAAGATAAAGAAAAACTCATTCAAAAGAATGGGTGAGAATATCCAAATGTTTCAATTACTTTTTCTTGAAGAAAGCATTGAATGGCATCTTTCGAGGAAGCTATTTCAGATATATACGGAGTATATGCAGTAGTATTATCCACTGCTTTGAAATCTCCAAAATCTTGAAATCTCATAGATATTAATTATATAGATTTAATTTTACAATCAGTAAAAAATTTCCAAATATATATTGAAAACCTTAAAATAAATGGATTTTCGGTATCTTGAAGACCTCAAAAAATGTCATACCCCTATGATATAAAAGATTTTGTTGAAGTTGAAAAAATTGTTCAGATGATTCCATGAATGGAAAACTTCGGACTCAAATATATTCCTAAAGAAATAGGAATAGAATTTGTAGATAAAATAAAAAAAGATAAAGTGATTGCAGCTACAGTACAAAAAACAGCTGATATCATTACCTTGGATAATCCAGATAGAATGAATCTTTTTGATGGAATGAATAATGCTCAAACAGATCTTATTTTATCATATTTAAATCTTTCGAATCAAATTTTACAATCATATGGTTCAAAACCCTTCTCAAAATATAAGGGAGATGATAAAAAGTTTTTAGAATCTTCAATAGTGAAATATAAAAACTTTATGGAAGAAATTCTAATTGATGAATCAAATTCAGTGAATATTGGTATTATTACACTTATGGCAAATTTTATAGATTTTTTTGAGGCAAAATTGAGCCAAGTATCATCTGATGATTTTGACGATTCTTCAAAAAACTTATTTTTTACTGAATGTTTAAAAGAATTTAATACGACACTATTGAGATGAATACTTCTTCACTCAACAACTTATAAAAAATTTATCGATACAAAATGAATGTTTTTCTCTCAAAATATAAAAAACCTTATATGAGAAAAATTCATAAAATTATTTCCTAGTTTAGACTAATAAATTTTTGGTAATAAAAAAAGAGTAAGGTAAATCCTTACTCTTTTTGATTTTGTGAGAAAATCTGATAAAATAAATACAAATAACATTT
>CAYUZH010000063.1:0-429 GCA_964449635.1 uncultured Candidatus Peribacteria bacterium
AACAGTACCAAGAGCACTTGTCCAAGCTCCACCGTTAATACTATATTCCCCTCATGTGATAGAGATTCTCGTAGGAGTATTGATTCCTGATACGGTAATTGAACTTGACTCAATAGGGGTATTTATTGCTACTCCACTTTGATCTACAAAACTAAAGACGTTTGGAATCAAATCTGGAGCTTCACTTATTGTATACGTAAACGTTTTTGTATCAGTTCCCCCTTTTCAATCTGAAACTTTATACGTAACCGTATAAGTACCTGCTGCTGTTGGATTTCAAACTATTTTTCTATTTAAAGCATCAAAATTACATCCTGTTGGAAGTCATGTTGCTGTATAAGTAAGACTATCTCCATCACTATCACTTGCGGATGGAAGAGGGACATTACAAGCGATTCCTACTGTTCCTGTTTGGTTTGGTATCGTTAC
>CAYUZH010000063.1:439-6722 GCA_964449635.1 uncultured Candidatus Peribacteria bacterium
GGGTTATTCACTGCTGGTGGAGTAATCGTCAAAGTCACCGTCTTTGAATCTTCTCCTCCTTTTCAATCTGAAACTCTATAAGTAACTGTATATGAACCTGCTACTGTCGCTGCTCAAGAAAGTCTTCTTGTGCTTGGAGTAAAGATAAGTCCTGATGGTAATCAGGTGAGGCTGTATGTTAGTGTATCATTATTTGGGTCAGTTGCATCTGGAAGAATAACATCGATATTTTGTCATACTGCTAACGTTCCATTTTCTAAGTTTGTTGAAAATTTTGGTGGTTGATTAACAAGAGGTTGTACTGTAATTGTCCATACTGAGGAAGAAAATTCTCATTTTCCATCAGAAATAGTATAATTAACAGTTGCTGTCCCTGTGAATCACATATTTGGAGTAAACGTAATTGATTTTTTATCAGCACTCACTGATACGAGACCATTTGAAGAAGTTGGGTTCAAGTGTATAACCAGACTATCACCATCTGGATCAGTATCGTTTGCAACGACATTAAGGGTAATCGCTGTATTGTATGGAGTTGTTGAAGTATCTGGGTTTGCTTTTGGGATATGATTTAGTACGTCCTTAGTAGGAAATATTTTTTCTATACTATTTGAGTAATCTTTTCAATTTATCTTGTATGTATATACTATTTTACAGGTATAATTTGTATTTGGTTGAAGTCAACCGAAGATACCAGTAGTATTTGAAACTCCTCAAATAAAATACTGCTTTGAAGTTATTTTAGAAGCATTCGTTTTTTCAATAAATATACATTGTGCCGATGAATCTGTAATATTTTTTACATCAATATCAACAGTTGGTGCTTTTTCTTCGACTTCCTTTTTTTCTCTTTTGTTAACTTCCGCTTGTCTTACATCAAATCATGAATACCTTGCAGCTGCATCAAGATGAGCAAACATCTGCGAAAATAAATATCCTGTTGGTGGAATAATATATTTAACCTTTCCAGTCTTAGGATCAACAGATTTAATAGTTCTCGCTCAAACAGGAGGGACTATATCACAAGAAGATTCCGATTTTTGAGAAACTCATAACGGTATAGTCAATCTAAATCAAGCTTCAGCAGAAAACTTATCACCTTGCCTATTTGGATCATATACTCCTTTAGCATTTATTTCTCCCCTTATTCCATTTCAAAATTGATGAGTTAATGTTGGGCCTACAGATCAAGATAATTTTTCCCCATTTGCACCTACAGGAATGTGTGCTTGTACTCAAAGCTTAATAGCTGTACAATCATTATTAAATGGATGCGTAATATCAAGTCACAAATCTACAGTACTTCTTATAGATCATGGGATTCATGCCAAAGAGTTAATAGAAGTTACACTTGCTCATACAGAAGGTTCTAATAACAAAGGAACTCACTTCTGTCTAAAATCAATAAGTGCTGACATTGATCAACCTACCTTTGTATATCATGCTGTTCATCCATAAAATCTTTGAATATCTTCAGGGGTTTCAATAATTTTTAGTAGCCTTAATCCATTATTATTTACCTTAGATATTGTAAAAGTTGTTTTCACATTTTTTACTATAGATTCTGGATCTGGATTATCGTAAATTCATTGAAGAATTCATAAAATTTGACTAAAATCAATGTCTTTATCTACTCAAGCATCTGAAAAATTAACTGATTGACGGGTTTTTAAAATTCATGCTCCAGCTATCAAAGTAATATTATCTGTTGTCTTCACTCATAAAATTGCTCGTAATCTTTGTACATTTTTTCATGTAGCTCCGTCTACTCTAAACCCAGCATATTTACCAGTACCAAAAGCATCAGCTACAACTGTAGACCATGCTGCTTGTAAAACAATGTCTTTTCAAAACGTATCAAGACCTGTTTCAAATTTCATTTTTATTCTCTCGTTTATTGTTCTCTCAGTTGCATATTTTGCAAGAGCAAGATATGTTTTTGGATCTACTTCTCCCGTTGGAGAAAGTTTATTTCTTTCTTGAAATCTTGAAACAGCTCTTCTTGTATTAGTTCCATAATCTCCATCTTGATCTATTCAAAGTAGTCATTGAAGTCATTGAATTCATTTCTTCCCATCAGGAAATGGGTTAAAAATTTGAGTATTTTCTGCTCACTGTGAAATCCTTGTTTTTGTAGAATTTACCCTTCCTCCATTATCAAAAGGGTTATTTGATTTTGCTTGTACTCATGGAAGAATTTCTCACGGTTGGAGGTTTGTAAAGCCACTATCTACACGTTTTTTTGTATCAGCTATTGCTTGATTTGAAGCCAGTGACAATCATCATGCAAGTACAAGAGCAGATAATCAAAGACCTAATCTATTTTTTGAATTCATTTGTTCTTATTTATAAAATAATTTACATTATTGTAACTAATAATATTTATTTGTCAATATATTCTTTTTCTGTCAAATCGTGAGGATTATAGGGAAAATTTTTGATTTTCAAAGTCAATTTTGGCGTTTATACTAGATAGAGAGAGTTATAAACTTTATATAATTACTCATTCCATAACCCTCGGTGATACGTGTTTTATTATTTTTATGTTATATTTTTTTCATATATCAAGTTTAGTTCATCTAATAATAAATCTTTCAGGACAGGTTCAAATTTTTCTTATCATAGTATCAACTCAATCATAAACTATTTCTTCTAGTCAGTATATAACACTTCATATTTGGTAAACTATCTCTTGCATAGGCATTATAAATTTATCATTTATTTCTTTTTCAAATATTTTAAATTTTTCTTCATTTGTTTTATATTTTCAAACTAATCAATAATTAAATCAATATGGGCTAGTTATCCTTCTTATAAAAGTTCTTCTAGTTTTTAATCATTTTTTTAACACTATACTTAAATTATCTAAATTATATTTCAGTGTATCTTCTGAAGTAAAAGGCAAACCATAAAGTATATTTATTCAAGGAAGAAGGTGGTATAGTCAATCATCAGATAAATATGCTCAATACTTATTTGAGATTTCTAAAGCTTTATGTATATCACTAATGGTTCAGTTTAGTTTATTTTTTTCCCTTACTAATGGATCAAAGGTTTCAACTCAAAAATTGGATAGATAAACTAAGTGAATATAAAGAGACAAAGAGCTCGAAAGAAAAAGAATTCAAAAAAAGATTAAAAGCATTAATTGATTACTCAAAATTAATGCTAAAAGATACGGATTTTACATCAACTGAGGATATAATTGAAAGACTAAATCAATATAATAATTTATATTCTAAATGTGTTGATATATCAAATGAAGCATTTTTATGATGATTTGTATTAGAAAAATATTTAAGGACTCGGATTGATTCAAAAATAGAATGAAACAATTTATGAATAACTAATTCCCAAATTTTTAATCAGCTTTCTGCCTCAAATCAATCTTCTTGGATTGATATACTTAGAAAATCACTAAGAAAATTATCAACTGAATTTTCACAAAATACAAAAAAGAAAATATTATCAAATGATTTTGGTTGATTTATTGAATGATTAAAAAAAGATTGATTACATAAAAAATGGAAAATTATATTTTGAAAATATAATTGGATAGGATTCAATTGGATATGACCATGAATAAGTGAGAATAATATGTTTGATTTAACAAAATCTGTAATAAAAGATAGATCAAAGAAATCTGAATTAGAAATAGATAAAAAAGAAAGAATATATAGATTATTGTGATTTAAAGATAATGAAAAGTATCTTTTTGAATTGTTATGATATATGATTTATCTTAAAGATTGGAGAAATTGAATGTACTCTATGGCTTCATACCACTTTTATGAGTGGCTTACAAAATTATGTAAAGAAAGAAATATAGATATAAGAAATCTTTACAACAAATGATTTACTCAAGTAAAAGATTATATATCATGAAAAAATAATATACAAACAAATGAGGAAAGTATAATAGTTTGGTCAAATATTGATTGATGAGAAATCATACTAAACTGAAGAAACGCAGAAGATTTTATGAGAAAGATATGAATTTCTTTAGATGGAGAAGTAGAAATAGATTGAAATATACTAAAATGAGAATCTGTAAGTCAATGAGTTGTGAAATGAAAAGCTAAGTACTTAACTGACTTAGTGACAAATTATAGTAAAAGAGATATCATAATAGCATCATCAGTACATCCAACTGAAACATGAATCATATCAAATGTATGATGAATAATAGTTGAAGAATGATGAATTACAAGTCATATATCTATATTAGCAAGAGAGGCATGAATTCCTTGTGTTATAAATCTTAAAAATGCAAAAAAAATAATAAAAGAGTGAGATATCATTATTTTAGATGCAAATAAATGAAATGTACATATTTTATAAAAGATACTTACTATTCCGCTAATAGGTATTTTTTTATAAAAGCAAGTTCTTTTTTCATAATTTCTACATCTTCTTGAAGATGTACTACATTATCAACTATTCTTTTTTCATAGTTTGCTTTTTCTAACGAATCAGCTGAAAAAATATTTCTTATACTTCAAATTTTAGCCTTTACTGGATCTTTATCTCAGATTATATCTTTTATATAATCAATTCAGAACTCTCAACTTACAATAATCAAGATAATATTTTTTCATCTATAATAAGAAAATAATTTTTTATAAAACCATAATCATTCATAGTGACCATAAATATTTTCTATAAAAAAATCATTTATATTATTTAAAAAATATATATCTATTACATCTACTTTTTTTCTAACTATTTTTAGTATATCTTCACATTTTTCTAAAAAATTTGGTTTTATATAGAAGAAAAAATTATCCATTTTTATATTTTTAATCTATAAGTCATCTATCAAATAAGTCTTTTAAAGTTTCATTATAAGAGTATGCTATATCTAAAGATAAAGTTTCATCATATGTGAACCATGATACCTCAGAAATTTCTGATTCTTGAAAACTTAATTCTCAATCCCATTCTCACAAGAAAACAAATCAAATAATTCTTGTATCACTTAATATAGTTTCATAAAAATTTAATTTTTCTTTCGGTTGAAAATTTAAGTTAACCTCCTCTTTAATCTCTCTAGAAGCTGCTGAAGCTAAACTTAAGTCAGTATCTTCTAAAGTTCAGGCTGGAAAAGTCCAGTAGTTTGGATAATTTCTCTTAGTAGATACTCTCTTCGTTAATAAAATCTTTTTATCTTTAATTATTGCTCATCAACAACCTATAAGTACATTCATAATACATATATTTATAAATATAATACATCATTTATATTCATTTATGTTATTACGGCAAGTTATATATTTTACTCTCTTATTTTTCTTTTCATTTTTTGAGGTTTTCTCTCATTTTATTAATATCCCATTTTTCTTTATTTGGAAAAACCCCAGATTTTGCAAGTTGTTCTTTTAAATCAGCTTTATCAATAGGAACATTTACCTCTCATCCATGTTGTATCGGATTGACAGGTTGTCCTTCTTCCCCACTTATCATCTTGTTAAAAAGTTTGATAAATACTTGTTTTTCATTCGGAGCGATTCTATTTGGATCTTCATTTTTGACTCAAAAGTTTCCATTTGCGAGATCAATCGGTTCACTGACAAGTGGTCAGTACTCTCCCCTATTTATCTCTGCCAAAATCATATCTGTGATATATTGAGGCACAACATCAAAACCAATAGAGGAGATGAAATTGAGACGATCTTGAATCGCTTCTTTTTGTTTTTTTTGGGATTCCGAATATTTTTTTGATATATCAGTAAGCTCTTTATTATAATTTATTTCTGCTTGTCTTAAGTCATTTTGAAGGCTTTTTTGTTTCTCTTTAATAGTTAGTACAATATCATTAACATCTTTTTTATCTTGGATGTTAAGCTCATTGTAGAGATTTCCTAATTTTGATCGTAGTTGATTTTTGAGAGTATTTACTACTGCATTTTTATCTTGCACTGACTCAATTCATTGCATATTACTCAATGCTTGATTTATATCATCACTTACATTGTTAATAGTTTTTATTTGAGGCTCGATACGCTGTCTCGCTTCCTCAAAACGAACGGTCGCTGGATAAAATTCTCTCACTGGCATATCAAGAGGCATTCTATATCCTCATTCACTACTTACAAAAGCCTCAGGAGGATTTTTACTCAAATCTACAGCAACTCTCTCTTTATTATAAACAAAATCTCCAGCATATTTTTTATCAGAATTTGTACCAAGCGTTGCATTAATTTGAGCTGTTTGTAACCCTCAAACTTGATTTTCTAATTTAAAAACATATTTACCAAACATAAAAAGTCGTGACGAGTTTATT
>CAYUZH010000064.1:0-2891 GCA_964449635.1 uncultured Candidatus Peribacteria bacterium
GAGAGTACCAAGACTTACTGTGATAGGAGAAGTATATGGGGTGCATTCTAGGACGTGGGTTCAACTCCCACTAGCTCCACCAATGAAAATTTGAAATCTCAAGGACTTTCTTGAGGTTTTTTTGTATTTAAGATTTGAGGGAGTTGAAAGGAGAGCAAAATTGCGTAGCAATTTTAAAAAGATACGTTTGTATCTTTTGTGCTCGGATGACCGACCCGAAGGGCGTGAAACGACTGTCAGGCGATAACTCCCACTAGCTCCACCAATGAAAATAGATAATTTAAAAACCACTCTAAAGTGGTTTTTATTTTTAATAAAAGGCGGTATTATTTTATATCTTTGTATTCGCTCAAATAAGAGTATAATGGGAGTTCGTTTATTTTCTAATATCTATATATTCATGAAAAACATAAAAACAAACGTACTGATTATCGGTACACTTCTCCTTTCGTCTTGTACCTATACCTCACAAACTCTAGTAAATACATGAGCTATTGATCAGACTGGCTCTCAAGTTGATGGTACTTGAACAACACATACAGGCTCTCAAACTGATAACACTTGAGTAACAGATACGGGTTCTCAAGTCGGGAGCTGAATCATTGATGTAACTCCTTCTTCTGACGTAATAAACGTTTGAAAAAATGAGAGAAAAGATGTTTCACTTATGTTAACTGATGGAAAATGAACTATGAATATCCAATACGGAACATGAGCTACTGTAAATGTACATTTTGAATCAACTGGTAAAAAGACTCTCAAGGTAAATCTTGAAACTCCTTTACAACCAAGTGCAAATATCAGAGTGTCGTATATTATGTTTCCAGATAAAACAACTGATGGACCATTTTGAAAAGATGTAAGCTATCCTCTCACTCAAAGTGGAGCCTATCAAATCGTTCTCTCTCCAAGTTTGATGCAGTGAGATATGTGGTCTGGAACGTTGATTGTAAATGTAGAGCTCCAATAGTTAAGTGATAGAATTATTCTAGATTCACCAAGTATTGACAAATTAATAAAAACTATTATATATTGAGTAATAATTTTTATTTTTATATATGAATTCAGTTTCAGAGAAAAATGTTCATTGTTTAGTTCATCCAGGTTTTGATATATGAGAGCATCCTAAATTTGAAGGTAATATTATAGCATACATAAATGACATTGCTTCGAAAACAAATGACATACTTCTTATCGTAACTGATTGAGAAAGGTTTGATAATGAACAACTATTACAATTCGCTCGTTTAGATATAATAGAAGCTATTTCCCTCTTTTTAGGACTACAAGACTGATGATTAGGAGATTTAATACCTGTTTTTGATAGTATGTGAAATTACAGTCCCATAATAGCAAATAATGGACTCAGTGAAAGTTTTTATAAATGGTGTGAAAAAAATATAGATTTAAATGAACTCCATGGTATTGCTAATGAGTATAGGGTACTGAGAAATGATTACTTTTGATGAAAATACAAATGAAATGAAGAATTACATGATTCTCAGGCCACCAATCTTAGAGAAAGAGAACTTTCCGCAAAGATGAACCTTGATATCGTAAGTCTATCTCAAAAAGCTCTCGATGAATTTTGACCAGTAGCCAAGAGGAGTATGACCTATAGAAATATAGAAAATAGAGGAAGGTTTTTTCGAATCTTTCAACATGCGATGAAGGTATTATGAAAAGAGCGTGTAAGAGAAATGTTTATAATAGATGGAGAAAAAGCTCCTGTTGTTCCTATTCAACCTGTCACTCATTTCCAAGTATTTGAGTGAGATATGATTCCAACACCTTTTGCTGCTAATGAGGAAGGCATTAGAGAGCACGTATTTAATGCTTCTGAAGAAGCTACCTATTGAAATGCTGCACAATTAAAAGATCAAATTACCTATGAACTTTCCGTCACGAGGCATGAAAAACTTATGAAACAACAACCTAAAGAGGTACTTGAAGAAATGTGAGTAACAGTAACCTCCGATACAAAGTTTATATTTTTTTGAGAGTATCGTAACAGATGTGTTAATAATGTTGCTCATGTACTAAATTATAGGATAAGTCCTATCACATGAGATGAATTCTATATAGCATGAGATGCTTTAACTCTAGAAAAACCTTGCTAATTATTAACCAGATAACTGGTTTTAAATATTTATTACTTAGCAATAAAAATACTCCTAAAACATAAAAAAGAACCTGAAATTTCAGGTTCTTTTTTATAGATAACTTCCTCATCTAATATAGTGGCACGTATATCCATTTATATTCTCTTGGAGATAATCTTGGTGATATCATTCTGCCTTATAAAATACATCAAATTTCTCTAGGGTTGTCACGACAGGTGAAGACCATCTTCAAGATTGATTCACGATTTGTATCATCGCTTCTGCTTGGATTTTCTCATCGTTATCTTGGTAAAAAATCGCCGATCTATACGAAGTTCCTCTATCATTTCCCTGCTGATTTACGGTCGTTGGATTATGGATACGAAAAAAGAAATCAAGAACTCATTGGTAGCTTATGATACTAGGATCATAGCTAATCTCCAGTGCTTCTGCATGTCCCTCATGGTTTTGATACGTAGGATTCATAACACTGCCTCCTGTATACCCAACATCAGTATCAACGATTCCTTTTTCTTTACGAAAAAGTTCCTCCATTCACCAAAAACATCCTCCTGCTAAATATGCTTTTTTGAGATTTTGTGTCATAGTATTTTGATTATGAAATTTTAAATTTTTATTTTTGTCACTCCTGCGGAGGCAGGAATCTACCTTGTATTTGTCATTCCTGATTTATTCAGGAATCCCTTAAACATTGATGTATACAATTTTTCGATGTTTAAGCGATACTTCGCTTTGCTCAGTATAACAATTTTTTAATTATCATCAGGA
>CAYUZH010000064.1:2901-6721 GCA_964449635.1 uncultured Candidatus Peribacteria bacterium
CCTCCATTCACCAAAAACATCCTCCTGCTAAATATGCTTTTTTTAGATTTTCTGTCATAGTGTCTTTATGATTATTCAATAAACTATTTTCTTAATTATCATCAGGAACAAACTTGAGAGAAATAGAGTTGACACAATGGCGAGTATTTTTATCTGTGAGACCCTCTCAAATAAATACATGTCCTAAGTGTCACTGACAGTTTGCACATACTATCTCGGTTCTACGTCCATCCGCATCATCGTGTCTTTCGACCGCTCCTTCTATCTCCAAATCAAAACTTGGCCATCCACATCCAGCAGAAAATTTATCATCGGATTTATAAAGTGGAGCATTACACTGTCTACAGATATAAGTTCCTGGCTCTTCGAGATCATTGTATTCTCCTGTTCCTGGATACTCAGTCCCTTTATGGAGAATAACTCTCTTCTCCTCGTCAGTAAGTTGATTGTTTGCTGTCATACTTTTATAATTACGAAGTAAGTAATTTGAATTATATAAACTCAGGTTAAGAAAATCTTAAGTTGATTATAGGGGAATCTTAAAAAATTAGAAATTTGAATAAACGCACAAAATATACTACACTGAGAGTAGTATATTTTTATTTGTCTCTATGAGTTCAGAACAATTGAGCAGATGAACACGAGAAAATGAATCTTTGAGAGAACAACAAAGGTCTCATCCTTCTTTTGCGTCTGCTGAAAGTCTTGTAAGAGAAAATTATCTGAAGTATCAGAGATACCCTGGAGCAAGAGAACTTGCTCTGAGGCAAATGTGAGAAAATCAAGAACTTCAAAGAAATCTTGAAGGACAAGTATCGACAGATACAAGGGAAAATCTTGATAAGGAAGCTGTTGCTCAACAAGCAAAAAAGATACTCTACGAAAAACTATGAATCAGCGATACTCTTTCAAGCAATAACTGACTCCAAAATTTTTCTAAATGAATTATTGATACTCTCATATTTGATAATATTGAACTGGCCATCAAAGTTTGGGAGACAGGAGGAAAGATTCTTATAGATGCTCTTAAACAACTCGCTAGTTGGGAATGAATCAAACAAATTGCCCAGAGTCTCGGAGAAAATATTATGCATCTCTTTAGTGGAAATGCCTATGAAAAATGAAAATCAGCAGCGGAACTATGACTTATCTGAACGGGATTAACTGCTGGAGTCGCTCTTTGAAGAAAATGAATGAAACTTTGAATGAAAGAGCTTTCAAGACTCTGAGTTAATAAAGAACATATTGTACAATCTGCTGAGGTAAAAGGAGCGATTCGTGAGACAAGATCAAAAGTTGACGATATTATTCCTAAAAAACAAATTGATTTTGAAAAAGCGCTTCTTGAAGATGTAGCGAAACTTGGTAATGCTGAAAGAAAAGAAGCAGCAAAATTTTATCTTAAAAGAGAGCTCCCTCCTCATCAGCAAGACGCTATCATAAAAGCTCACGAAGTATGAAGTACCAGAGCTTGAGCTTGAATCCATAACTACTCACAAAAAGAACTTCTTGAAAAAATCAGAATTCTTGAACAAGCTGGATTTAGTAAAGAAGAGAGAAGAGTTCTTCTTGAAAAAGGAGTTTGTGGGAAAATACCTATATCAGAAGAAGAGCTAAAAAAAATTGTAGCTAATATAGAAAGACAAGTAAAATGATTAGAAAAGCTCTGAATTCCAGAAAGTTTATCAAAAGACTTACTCGAAAGTTGATTACTAAATACTCAGTTTTTTTGATGAGATTTACTAAAAAGATTTGAAGATTTGCATAAAAAATGAGTAGATTATAATACAATGGTAGATGAAGCCATTAAAAAAATCCCTCACTTAACGAGAGAAGAGGCACTATTAATATTTTCATATACTGATGAAATTATATACAGAAGATTTAATGCTCTCTTAAGATGACAAAAAGAAGTTTTAGATACTTTAACACCTCATAATATTGAAGTTAGTAAAAAATTATCTTTAAAATTAGAACAAGCGCTTCAAAAAATGCCAAATTTGAAAGCATGAGAAGATTGATTTATACTAAGATGAGATAAGTCTAGTTATTGGAATTGAAAAATTTGAGATGAAGTTAATTTAAGTTCTTTTACATCCGTCTCAAATAATAAAAAAGATATATTTTTATGAGGGAGTTTTCGTAATGACACACAAGTATCGATTATATGAAAAGAATGAAGAGTAAAAGATATCTCAGAACTATCAATTGCCGTTAAATTTTGAGTGTCAGAAGAAGAGCTAAAAACTCTTACTGATTTTTCAGGAAAGTTAAAGAAACTACCAAAGACTAATAATGAATGAGTTATCTTACCAAACTCAAGAGTAGTAATTACTGATAGATTCAAGTTAGAAGATATAAATTACATTAATGCTATACAAACAAGATAATTGTGATTTTTTAAAAATTTAATATTATATTTTTAATATTTAACAAAATTATTATGAGAAATATACAGGAGAGAGCAAATGAAACTCAAAAATTTCTTGGAGAAAAAAGAGAAAAGGAAATTCAAGATTATATGACTTGAGATGAAAAATATAAGCAAGAATACTGGGATAGATATGTCTTTACTATCTGGTGGTATAATGAAAGATGAACAAGTCTTCCAATCAGTATAGCAAAGATTAGAGATGAGTTTAAACAAATCGAAAATGATTTTAATAGATTTATCCCTTGAATTTTAAAAAGTTTAGAAGATGAATGATTCACATGAACTATTGAAGATATATTTATTCTCGATGATTCAGCAAAATCATATTTAGCTATATCTTGAACTCAAAACGAAAGTTCAGAAAAGGTTGAAAATAGTATAAAAAAAAATTCTAATATAGAATGACTCCCCTACTCACACGAAGAACTCGCTGAAAAAATCGGAGATTTATTTTACGAACCACTGGCTGGACTCCTCTACTCTCTCGCTTCTGAGCTTGAAAAACAAATAGACAGCGACGAAGAAGTTATCAAGCTTCTTCAAGAAGCTTCTGCTCATATTCTTCAAGCATGGAACCACTGTAAACCGTATGTTGATATTGAATCATTAAAGAAAAATTCTAAACATACTTTTGAAATAGAGTGAAGTGGTTTCAATAATCAAGAACTCGCAAAAGCGATGGCACTTCTCGAAAATGAAAAACTCAAAGAGTTGTTATGACTTCTCTCTGCAAAAATAGAGAAAGATGCTCAGGCTGATAAATGAAGACAAAGATTGAAACTTGCTGGAGAACTCTTTGCAACAGCTGAGAAGTTGAGGTTGGCGAACGAGAAAATCTTATAATACAAAAAATCTCTCTTGCAAAAAATGAGTTAGTTTATAAAATTAACTAAATTCACTAATTTTATTATATATATGAACTATACTCTCAAAGTTTTCAATACAGGTCAAATCACACTTCCAAAAAAATGGAGAAATAAATTTGCCACCAAAAATTTTCTCGCTCGAGAAACCAAAGAAGGCCTCCTCATTCAACCAATTCAAGATGATTGAGTCGTTTATTATGAAGATAAAAATGGCTTTGGTCTCTATTCGGAGTCAGGTATCAATCCAGAAATACTTATCGAAAAAATAAAAAAACTTCAAAATGGATAGTATAGAGAAGTTTTTTCTTAAACTTTCACCAAAAGAAAGAGAATGGATATTGCTCTGTATCCAAAAAATCATTTCAAATCAGCTTTCAGAACTCGATATAAAGAAAATGTCTTGAGAAAAAGACCTTTTTCGTGTAAGAAAATGAAAAATACGAATAATATTTAAAAAGTCTTCTGATAAAAATATAATAATCAATATTGATTATAGAGGGCAAATATATAAATAAAATGA
>CAYUZH010000065.1:0-6596 GCA_964449635.1 uncultured Candidatus Peribacteria bacterium
AAAAACGGAGCTTCTATTACGGCTAAATCAAGTTCTGGTGGACTTTACTCTGCTACTGCAGCTTCTACTATCAATAGTCTCACTGCTGATGGCGTTGCTGAGAGCTACCTTTTCTCATCAGTATCAAGTGGTGGTACGGATTCAAGTATCGCTGGGTTTACTCAAACGTTTCTTACAGCTCTTGAAGTAAATAACAACTCTACAAATCATACTATCTACAGTTCTAATAAAGCTCAAGCTTCATCTGGTTCTGCTGATGTACGTTTTAATGTATCTGCAAAAGTAAGTGAACAAACACCTGCTGCAATAGATTATAAAGATGTTGTTGTTATTACTGTTGTTGGTAACTTCTAATCTACAATCTAGTATATAAAAAAAGACTCTTCAAGATATCTTCAAGAGTCTTTTTTTTGATTTTTAAGATAAAAATATTACTATTCTTCCAAAGATTTATTTTTTAACTTTTTGTATGATAAAAATCGTTGGGGTTCTCTCAATATTTAGGTTTTTACTCTCGCCTCTTTTTGGTCTTGATGGCGATGTACAATGACCAGACTGGGTTGATGTTACTGTATCGCCAACAAGATATGAACTTAGTGGAGGAACTGGACAAACCGTTACAAAACCTATTAAAATTATCAATAACTCTGATTTCCCAGTAACCTTTACAACAAGTGTTGAGAATTGTCGTCCAAAAGATACTTCTTGAACTCCCGATTGTTCTATACACAATGACTTTAGTAATCCTAATACCCAACTCTCAAGTTGGCTTTCGCTTTCGGAGTCAAGCTTCACTATTGCAGCTAATTCTGAAGAAAATATTACATTCACAGTTAATATACCTTGAAATGCTTCTCCATGAAGTCATTTTTGAGCTGTATTTTTCTCAACAGGACAAAAAGCTGGTCAAATAATTACAACTGAGAAAAGAATTTGAGTCCTTATACTTTTTAATGTTGATGGAGATACGGTTACAGAGTGAGCTGTTGATAATATTAATATAGCCGTCAGTGGTGATGGTTGAGGTTGGGCAAGTGGGCCAAAAACAACAAAAGATATTTTATCAACTCTCAAAGAAACTGTTTTTTGAGTAAAAAATGAACTCGTATCTTGAGTAGAGGATGTTGTCTCTAATATTAGCTCTGACGAACAAGAAAAAATTAAAAAAGAACTCGCTCTCAAAGAACAACAAAAAAATGAGAAACTCACTGTAGATTTTGATGTTACTTTCGTAAATTCTGGAAATACCCATATAAAACCAGATGGAAAAATAATCATTCTTGATGATTGAAAAGTAATCCCTAAAGTAAGTAAAGAACTTATAAAAAATGAGAGTGATGCTATTATATGAGAAAAAATAGTTGACTATATACCTATAAATGATCAGTGAGGAAATGTTTTGCCTGATTCCAAAAGAACTTTTGAGCAAGAATGGAATTGATTTCCATATGAAATTATTAATGAAAAGTGAGAACGAGAAGTACGATATAGAAATTTTTCTGAATACTATTCAAACAAAAATATGTCTGAAAGACAAGTTCTTATGTTTTGGGAACAAGTAAAAGTAAGAGAAAAATCAAAAAAACTAACGGCAAAAATAGAAATTGGATATAATGGTGAAGATGATAAAATAGAAGAGTTTAATTCAGCCAGAGAATTTAATGTTGCTTATAACGAACAATATATTTGATATAACTGGTTCGTTATGCTTCTTTTAGGAATACTTTGATGCTTCTTTGGATGGTGGATTATCAAAGCTCTCAAGAGAAGAAAGAAAGAAGATAATGAAATCAAACGATTAAAAAAGAGACTAAAAGAACAAGAAAAAGAAATTGATAAAATCGAGGATTTAGTTGAGGATATGCCTATCGTAGTCGCTGCCGCAAAAAGGAGAAAAAAGAAAGAAGATGAAGAAAATAATTGAGAGGAAAAAAAGAAAAGAAGAAAATAATTGGAATAATATAATAAAAGAGTCTTTCTATTTGAAAGACTCTTTTATTATAAGAAAATGAATTTAACTAAATTTCTACTTAAGAGAAAATTGAATATATTTATAAATAATTATTTTTTGTTTTTGAAGGCCATTTTTTCCAAATTCTTTCTAAATATCAAAGTACTGATTGAAATAAATCTGTCACTGAACTATATTTTTTTCTCCCCTCTTGCATCATTTTTTTTCTTTCATCCTGTCTTACCTTCTCTTTACAGAGTTTGAGTGCATCATACGATGTATCTTCAAACATATCAAGCTTTTGTTCAAACATTCCTCTTGCGAGAGCTGGGCTAAAAAAATCACTCGCTTCAGTATCTGGACTTTTTCCTCACAAACAAGATATTGTTGTTGCAAGAATTCATTCTTTATTATTTGGATCAAGCATTTTGTTATACTCTTGCCAATGCTTCCCATGAACTCAATAAATAGAAGTAATTTTATCAGGAGCTGTTATCTCATCTTCAGTTGGGTTCTCTCAGTACCATGTCTCACAGTTATTTTCTATATTTTCTACTTCTTTCTCCGCCTTTTTATCGATTTCCTTATATTTTAAATCCATCACCACTTGGTAGGCAATTTCCGCTGTATTAGTCGATTGAAGACAAACAAAATCTTCAATACTTCTTGGGTCTCATCATTGATTTTCTTCTATACATTGATCTATTTGTCATTGGTATTCGCAGGAAGTATCCTCCGAAGCAAAAAGAAAATCAGTATTTATGAGAAATAAATACGTAATTATACAAAACAATCAAAATATCTGAAAAGAACATTTCATATTTATCTCCTTTTAGAAAAAACTGATACAAAAAAAGCAAGCATCTTTCCAAATACACCTATTGATTTCTTTGCTCCTGTCTTACTCTGCTCAAAAATAGAACTACTCATTTCTCTTCACTTTTTTGTTCTTGAAAGTCAGAATATAGAAGCTACTGCTGCACCAAGAATGATACCCGTTACTATTTTATCCATTTTACCAACGCTTTTATCAACTTGCTCACGAGATTTTCGAAATACCATATACGTTAATTATTGAGATATTAATCTGTTAATCTATTTATTTTTATATTTTGAGTATTAAACCTCAATTTTTCAATAGATACTATCAAAAGATTATTATGCATTTGAGCTTCTATAGAATCAAAATCAAGATTTTCTGGAAGGATAATGTTTCTCACGAATTCTCACCAAAAACATTCTTTATTTCGTATTGTTATTCTCTCTTCATGATAGATCTCTGGAATACTTCTTTTTCCACGTATGGTAAGAATATTTTTATTAAGACTTATATCAATATCAGCAAAGTCTACTCAAGCAATCGGAGCAACGATAGAAAGAATCTCATCTGTTTCTATTATATCTACCGCAACTTGTCAAACATTCTCTTCTTCTGTGTGTTCTCATCCTTCATGTCCATGAATTTCATGAGATTCGTCGTCATGGTGATTATGATGATTATCATCATGTCATACTCAAAATATTTTCATCATATGAAAACAATTAAAAATTATACGCTTATTATAGAAATTTTTGAAATAATTCAAATAAAATGATACAATCTTTCTTGTACAATATGCTAAAAATTATCTATGAATATCTTTCTTTCAAAAATTCAAGGATTTCTAAAAACTTTCTCTCTTTTTTCAACAAAAATAAAAACAAAAGATAAGATAAGTTTTTTTGAGCAGCTTTGAAACCTCCTCAACTCATGAATACCGATTACAAACGCTTTAAAAATTATATCATATCAAACAAAAGGGAAAGCGATTAAAAATGTTATCGACAAAATTCTTGATAATACCAATAAAGGTATCGGACTCAAAGAATCAGCTCTGAGTATGCGCCATATGTTTAGTGATTTTGATATCGCTATTATTGATATGGGAGAAATTACAGGAAAACTTGGAAAAAGTATAGAAACCATTCAAGCAAAAGAAGAAAAAAACCAAGAACTCAAATCTAAAATCCTTGCGGCGCTTGTATACCCTATAATCATTATTACCCTCTCTATTGGGATGATAGGTATTTTTATGATTTATGTCATTCCAAAGATTGAGAAAATGTATAAAGATGCAAAAGTAAATCTTCCTGAGATAACACAAATAATTATCGGAATTTCTCAATTTCTTCAAGCGTACTACCTTTATATTTTACTTGGAATTATGATTCTTATTTTTGGATTAAGAACTCTGAAAAAAAATCCAAAGTTTCGTCTTCAGTATGATAAATATATTCTCTTTATACCTCTCTTTTGACCTCTTATCAGAAAAAAAATACTCACTCTTTTTGCTACTTCTCTTTGAACCCTTCTTGAAAGTGGTATTATCATAAATAAAGCTCTCGAGGTGAGTACTCAGGCACTTGAGAATATGTACTATCAAAAAGAACTTCTCAAAGTGAAAGAAGGTATTTCGAAAGGACAAGAACTTTCTGAGCTTCTTTGAATCAACGACCTTGCTCATTGAAAAGAGAATCCTCTTTTTCCTATTGAACTTGCAAGTATCGTAAAAATAGGTGAACAAACAGGAAAACTTTCAGAGCTTCTTCAGAAAATTGCTCACAAATTTGAAAAAGAGATGGATGGAACCATAAAAAATATTCAAGTTTCTATTGAACCTATTGTTATCGTTTGAGTTGGTATCATCATTTGAACTATTATTTTGGCTATTATGCTTCCTTTCTTTAATATGGTAAATGTTTTTTAATATGTGATTATATTGAGCCCCTCAAAGTTATGAAGAACATCTGAGAGAACTAAAAGAATATCAACTTGGACTCGAAAATAGTAAAAAAGAGTTTTCAAAGAAGGTGGTTGTATTATTGTGAAAAAATGAATGACAAGAACTTTTAAAACAAGAAATTACAAAATTTATTTCTCTTTCAAAAATATATTTATCAAGTTGAATAAGTCTCATCAAAGTACTTGAAGTTCTTTGATTACTTTCCAATATAATAAAAAATTTTCCGTGATTCAGTAGAATTCATAAAGTAGGTTTTTATGACAATATAGATGAATATTTTTCTGGAAGCATTGAAAATTGCTTTTCACAACTTTTTAATTTCCACTGAGAGAAATTATGAGACTGATGAAGTTGTGTCCATGTCCATCTCATATTTTATAAAATAATCCAAGAAATTTTTTGAGGAAATATTTCTCTTGCCATAAGAGTATGAAACTGATCTCAATATCATACTGAACTTATAATAAGATTCATTGATACATATATTACCTTCGATATTTGGTGAAAGCAAAAAGTGACTCTTAGTAGTTCATCATGAGAAGAAATTAAAAATATTTGAACACTCTATGAAGATATTGATGATTTTTTAACGTTTATTAAGAACATACCTCAACATAGAATCCTTTCACTTTTTACATTTGATAGCAAAAAAAGTATTGCTGAAATAAAAAGAGAATGAGAGTATATATTTACAACTTTAAAGAGTGATTGAAAAACGCTTTTTGAGTGAAAAATAAAGCAGCAAAATCTTGCTCTCAAAACTTGAGATATCAAAACTGTTCTTTCTTTCATTATAAGAAACTCTGAGATTATTCAATGAAGTTCTGAAATTAATAATGGTCTCTTTGAAAAATTGTGCCAAGAATTTAACTATGATGATATTTATAAAATTTGCTGATTACAATAATTTCAAATTACATCTTTCATATCCTCCTTGAGCGGAGCGATAAATTCTCTTTTTTCTCAGTACAGTTCAAATTGAAGACGGTATGCATGAAGTGCTTGACGAGTCAGTCAGTACTTTTTTTGTACTTCTTCATTTATCTTTTTATCTCCATACACGCTATCTCCTATTATAGGATAACCGATAGAAGAGAGATGGACGCGAATTTGATGAGTTCTCCCCGTCTCGAGTTTTATCTCGACGACCGTATATTTATTTTCAATATATCCGAGTACCTTTCAAAGGGTCAGAGCTAATTTTGGGTTTATAGGATTCTTTGTTGTCATCTTTAAATTTTCTTTTGGATCACGTCAAATATACGATTCTATTCTAAATTCTTTATTTTCTATGATTCATTTTACAACAGCGATATAGTATTTATCTACTTTTCTCTGGCGAATAAGTGTTTGAAGATACTCCATCATTTTATCATTTTTTGCTATCATGATAAGTCCTGTTGTATCTTTATCAAGCCTATGAACGATTCAAGGACGTTCTTCTCCTGATATCACAGGAAGTTTTTCCTTACAATGATGAAGAACGGCATTTACAAGTGTCCCTATCTTTCAAAACTCTCATGGAACTGGGTGGGTATTTGTTTGCGGATCCTTGTTTATGATGATAATATTATCATCTTCAAAAATAATATCGAGTCCTAAATCTTGTGGAACGATATCTTTTTTGATAATCTCGATTTCAATAATGATTTCATCTTTCGGATGAACTTTTACAAATTTTGTAATTTGTTTTCCATTTACAAAGATAAATCCTCTCTCCATCATCTTTTGAATATAACTTCTTGAATACTCATCTCAAAAAAGAGTTGATAAGTAAATATCAACTCTATGATGATAGGGAGTATAGACACAAAAATGGTAACGCATATATTATAATCAAAGACTTTTTCTGATTTCTTCTT
>CAYUZH010000066.1:0-6571 GCA_964449635.1 uncultured Candidatus Peribacteria bacterium
TTGCCACACAATCATCCATCACTTTTGAGAATTGGTCAGGTACTTCAATCATTTTTTCCTCAAAAATCAAGCTTTGAAACATAAAAAGTTTTTTATATATGGGTTCTCTTTGTCTTTATAACATATTTATGTATTAATAAATATAATTGTCTATAAAAACGATTTTTTTTGATTGCAAACTCAAGGAGCTTTGTATATTTTTTCGAAAAATATAGTTATATACTATTTTCTACTATCAAATGAAAAAAAGTTTCCCTCAAACTAAAAAGAAGCTTACTTGATATCTGACTTCTTCATCAAAAGAAGTTCTTATAGGTGCTCTTTTTTTTAGTATTATTCATACTCCTTCTGCAGAGGCGGCGATAACAAACTATACAAGTCCTGGACTTCCCTATCCTTGAGTTGGTGATTGGGCATTAGCAAACAATACCGCTTGACCAGTAACTTTGAGTTTTATCAATAGTGTCTCTTGTTCTCATGCAAGTTGAATTGTAAACGGACATATGAGTGTGACTCCTTCAGTCAATCTGAACACTACGAATTATGGTCTGTATTCTCATGGGAGTCATGGTAGTCACGGAAGCCATGGAAGTCATGGTTCAGGATGATGGTGTTAATTAAAATATTGTTTGTATGAAGAAACTAAGTAAAAAGACTCTATTATATTTTTTTGTTTGAATTTTCCTTGTTCTTTTTTGAGCTTTTGGAGGAATTTATTTGTATGTAACTTTTTACGCTCAGATACCTGCTGCAATATCTGTTTCTAAAAATATTTCTTCTCAAACATTAACTGGTTCTCTCTCAAAAAAAGAAGATTCGTCCTCAAATGACCATAAAACACTTTCACAAGTTGTCGAAGAATTTCAAAAAATTAGTACTCTTGAAGAGTACAAAAAGTTCTTTGATAATAACCCAAGAAATGTACTGTATATATATGCAGTAAAGAATAATCTCAAAGATATGTGGTTGAAATATTGGAAATTCAACTACCAATCTGATATAAAAAACTATGAGTGAAAATTCACCGAAGAGAAATTTTTAGAGATAGTCGGTCAAACTTTCGATACTATTGTTTCTAAAAAAGATGTTGAGTATGTTACAGGAAATGATTTAAGTATTACTTTTAATTCAAACAAGGATACAGAGTATGTAGTTTCTCTTTGTAAAAAAGAAGCTCAACAAAATACTTATAAATGATTTCAAAAAGAGTGTGAAGGGTCTGTTTATTACTATCGTGCTAATAAGACGAATGATTATTGTAAAAAGATAACAGGAGTTGATGATTCATCAAAAAACCTCAGAAGATTTTGTTTACAATCTCTTAAATAAATAAAAAACTCCCTTTGTTGAAAAGGGAGTTTTTTTAATATTTTGATTATTTTATCTCTTTTGGATACTCAAAATCAACATCCAGAAGTATGAGTCCCGTTTCTCATATCGCTTTCTCAAGGGTTGATTTAAAATCACTCTTCCCTACTTTGTAGCCCTTTGCTCAGAAACTTTCAGCCAGTTTTACAAAATCAGGATTTCCAAAATCAAGTCCCCATTCTTTCAGACCAAAACCATTTTGTTTCCACTTAATCATTCCATAAGAATGATTATTGAGAACGATAACAACAAGATTGAGTTTCAGACGTACAGCAGTTTCGAGGTCTCCCAAGTTCATCACAAGTCCTCCGTCTCCAGTTACACAAACGACGGTTTTATCTGGATTGAGGCGTTTTGCTTCCATCGCACTGGCAAGTCCTGCTCCCATGGTGGCGAGCGCGTTATCAAGGAGAAGTGTATTTGGTTCATAACAAGGATAGTTTCTGGCAATCCATACTTTGTAGAGTCCATTATCAAGTGCGAGAATATCGTTTGGTTTGAGTATTTCTCGGACTTCTTGTGTGAGTTGTCTTGGGCCGAGTATATCAGCTCCCATATCTTCCTCTGAAAAGTTGCTCGCAAGGATTTTGAGATAACCTTCTTTTTCTTTATAGATAGCATCAAAATTCCAGTGAGTTGTATCGATATCTATCTCTGAGAGTTGCCAAAATGTATTTCCGATATCTCCGATGACTTCAAAAAATGGAGTATACACTTCATCGATATGGGCTTCGTAAAAATTGATATGAATATTTGGAGTTCCTCAAAATCCCATGAGTGCGGTTGGTTTTTCGATTGGATCATATCCGACAGAGATGATGAGATCAGATTTCTCGATTGCTTTATGAATGTAGTCTCCACTGGTGAGTGCGGCCGTTCCTAAAAACTGAGGAAGCGATTCACTTACGACTCATTTTCCCATTTGTGAGGTAAAAAATGGGATATGATACTTTTCGATAAAGTGGGTGAGGTACTTAGAGATACGTTTACGATTTGACCCTGCTCAGATAAGGATAATAGGGGATTTTGCTTTTTCGATGATATTTTTAAGGTTGTTCAATGTTTTTTCGTCGATTTGTGGACGACGAATCTTCATCTCAGCACGTTCTTGTTTTACGAGAAGTGGAAAAAAATCAGCTCCGCTATCTTCTCAAGCGATATCTTCAGGGAGTTCGAGGTGAACCGCTCCAGGACGTTCAGAAGTTGCTATTTTAAATGCGTTTTCGAGGATATAGGGAATGCGATTCGCACTGACGATACTCGTCGCATATTTGGTAATTGGTTTCATCATCGCCACGACATCGATAATCTGAAACTGTCCTTGTTTTGATTTTTTAATCGGTTTTTGTCCCGTGATAACAATCACTGGAAGTCCTCCGAGTTGTGCATAGGCTACCCCTGTTACCATATTAGTCGCTCATGGTCAAAGAGTTGCAAGGGCGATACCAGGTTCTCCAGTAAAACGCCCATAGGTCGCTGCCATAAATACAGCGGTTTGTTCGTTACGAGTCAGGATGAGTTCGATACTTGATTTTCCGATACTATCAAGAAGGTCGAGATTTTCTTCTCAAGGGACTCCATAGATAACTTTGACTCACTTTTGTTCGAGGATTTTGACGAAAAGATCAGAGGCTTTCATAGGTTTTTGCTAAATATTAGTATAAGTACTCTATAAATACTATATTAAAAAATACTAAAGAAGGAAACAAGAGTTGAGAGATATATTGACAAATATAAATATTTATTATTATTAGTATAATTACCATCTGAATTTTTTGTATTATAGTATGAAATATACTTCTCCTTCAGTTATTGTATCCCCACATTCTCTTTGAAAACTTCAAGTCTCCCTTTGCGGGGGATGTTTTCCTGTTCAAGTTTCTCAAGTTCTGAATGTTACTCAAGATACTATTACTCGCCTTTTGTCTCGTCCTTTTGAGGAAGTTTTTTTATCTCAACAGAGAAAAGAGATACCTTCTTCTCTCCCCTTTCATTTAGAAGCTTGTCCTCGAGAATTGACTCCAAAAGAAGTTGCAAGGATCGTTTATCAATCATTTCGATTTTCTCAAGGAAATCCTACGTTACAGTTTAGTATGCTCTATCAAGCATTCCAATATTTTTGACCTCAAGATATTGATATAAAAGAATGTGAACAAGAGTTTTTTAAGATGCTCCAGATATGAGAGGTTCGTACAGAAATATTTAAAAATAGTGGTTGAATATCTATTACTGTTGAAAGAGAAGCTCACATAGGAGTATCTTCTCGTTATGCTCATAAAACAATTTCAGCTTACAGTTTATGAGAAATGACAGGGAAATACAGTAGAACAAATCCATTTATATCTATGCTTCTTACATGAAAATGATCTATCGAACGAATGGATAGGGATGGAAGTTACTATGTATGAAAATCAGAAAGATACAAAGATGTTTTTTGAGTACTTTCTTGTATACTAGAACAAGACTTTGAGTATATATTGAAATCTGAGAATAAAATGGTATCTCCTGCTTCTAGCCATGTGGTAAAAACGTGATTATTTTGAAAAAAAATAGAGTATACTCCTTCGGTTTATCAAAATGTGTATATATGAAGACCAAATAGACTCGCTGAAAATGATGGAAAAAATAATCAATTAGACAGATTTTTTAGTTATTTTATTTGGTATATTCTTAAATGAAATAAAGCGTGAGATGAATTTTTTAATGCATATTTTTCTGTATTGAGAGAATATGTGAGAGATTGGCTTTCTTCTCTTTCACTATCTAGTGAATTATGAAGTTGAAACTTTTCTTTAAGCGAAAAAATGAAAAGGAATGGCTGGTCTTTTAGAGATGGAGTTGTGACAAAAGAAGATTTTATTGGTTTAATCGCTTTTTATAACTCTACGCATCCAAATTCTATTGTGAAAGTTGATGAAGTATTTTCTAAAACTTTATAAATTTAAAATATTATAGGTATAATAATATCCTTTGATATTAATTTCCTATTTATGATATATTTAAAAATACTTTTACTTTTTGCTCTTATCTTGATGATTGGACTCAATGGACTTGCGAGTGCAACCGATATACTCTGAGTAAAAATATCTCAACTTTCTCAACTTTTCCCCTTTCCATTTATGCCTCCAGGAATTATTTTTATGATAAATTGGGGAGGTATTTTTATAGGACTTCTGGTTTTTACGTTTTTTCTCTGTTTTTCAAAACAGCGTTCTCCAAAAATTACAAAAAAGATTATTATTCTTGAACTTATCACCATTTTTCTCAATATTTCTTGGCTTTTTGCTACGTGAAATAAATATTTTGCTCTGAGTGTTTTTCTTATTGCTCTTCTTACTCTTGCTGTTTGAGCCGTTCTTTTAGAATTAAGAAAGAACCATGAAACAAAAACGGTTTGGTGGTGAATTTGGGGAATCTATTTTGGTTGGCTAATTATAGCTACTTGTGTTATAGGAGTTTCTCAGTTGTTTTATCTTTATACTCTAGAGGTAATTTATGAACCTGTTTTTATATACTCCATTCTTTGATTTGGCTTATTTTCATCACTGATTTGATATTTTATTACGAAGAATCTTTTCGCTTTGTTATGGAGTCTTGTTGTTCTTATTTCTGCTCTTACGGTATATTTGTATTAAATCCCTACTTATATAAAAAATTTCCTTGTAAGGAGATTTTTTTATTGAAATATTTTTTTATATTCACTGTATCCTTCTTTATCTAAATCCGCTACTGGGATAAATTTGAGAGCGGCAGAGTTGATACAATACCTCATTCATCCAGCTTCTGGAGGTCCGTCATTAAAGACATGCCCCAAGTGAGAACTTGAACCCATTCATTTTACCTCGGTACGAGCTATAAAAAGCGTGTTATCAGTCTGTTCTGCCACCATAGATTCTTTGATAGGACGACTAAAACTTGGCCATCCCGTTCCAGAATCAAATTTATCAGTTGAAGAAAAAAGTGGAGTTCCATCAATGATATCTACATAGATACCTGCTTCATGATTATCCCAATATTCATTTTCAAAGGGTTTTTCTGTTGCCCCATCTCTCGTTACTTTATACTGAAGTGGAGTGAGACGCTTTTTCAAAATATCATCGAGTGGAACAAGAGACTTGATAATATCTTCTAATTTACTCTCCCCAAGCCATCTTTTATACGTGTTTCCATCTTGGTCAACTTGTACAAAGGTTGATTGACTCAAGATTGCATATTTTTTTTTGAGTTCTGTTTCTGTATCAAAATCTACTTTGAGTATCGTGATATCTGCGGGGATTCCATTTTTTTCTATTTGTGCATCAAAACTTTTACAGGTACTACACCAATCAGCATGGAAAAAGAGGAGAATTCTTCCTTTTGCTTTTTTCAAAGCCATAGGAGAGTAGTCGATATAGTTGGTAATAGCCTTTTTTGTATCTTTTTTGAGAGGAGAAGTCTCTATAAAATCTTCTCGTCCACTTCCTTTTTTATAGAGGTTATACCTCAAACTTGATTTTTGTGCATAGTCTTGATGGTATTCTTCTGCTTCATAGAAAGGTGTTGCTTTTTCTACTTTTACAGCGATGGGTTTATCAAATTTTTTACTTGCATCAAGTTCAGCGATATAGCTTTCTAAAAATGCTTTTTCTTTGTCATCGGAGTAATAAACAGCGGTTGTATACTGGTACCCTCTATCTGCGAATTGTCCTCAGGCGTCGGTAGGATCAATCTGCCTAAAAAAGATTTTTACGAGCTCTTCATAACTTATCTTTGTTGGATCATACATAACTTTTACTCCTTCTCTATGACCAGTTTTTCCTGTTCACACGTTTTCATATTTTGCATCTTTTTCATCTCAGCCGATGTATCAAGAAATGGCTTCTATGACGCCTTCTTGAGCATCCATCACTCATTCTATACACCAGAAACATCATCCAGCGAAATAGGCGCTTTTTGAGTTTTCTGTCGGAGGGGTTGTACTCTTTTTTGGTACAGAAGTACTACTGAATCCGAACATTGGTCAAAAGTAGAAGAGCAAAAAGAGAAAAATGGTAAAGAGACCACTTCCTATGAAATAGAGAATGTTTTTTTGATATTTTTTCATAATAATAGATATTTTTGTTACTTTAAGAGATTACTATTTATTTTAAATTTTCTGTGATATCACTTACTTTTGTCCCTCCTGCCCACTTCGTAAGCATATTTCCCTCTTTATCAATTTGTA
>CAYUZH010000067.1:0-6448 GCA_964449635.1 uncultured Candidatus Peribacteria bacterium
AGAGCTCCCAAAGTTTCTCTATATCAGGAAGTTCTTTTGTAAAATCTTTATAAAGCTTCAAAAAATAATCAAGGGCTCTGTCCATCAATATAATACTTGTCGAAACTCCTACAAATCCTGCAAAAGTAAAATTTCATTCGATAACCCCTATTCATAAGAAATAACATAATAGTACTCTACAGAGGCCAAGAACAACTTCAGGGATATTGAAGAACCGATGAAGGTAGCGTACTTGATTAACAGTAGATTGGTAAATATTGTCACTCAAATCGTCAAGAACTTTGATTTCTTGTTTAGATTTTTTACTTTGAAGGATTTCAAATTTTGACATAATCATCTTTACCAGTTGTTTTGTAAAGAGCGTATCATATTCTTTTACTTTATTTCTCTCTACAAGTACTCGATCGTTGATATACTTTGCGATAGTAAGAAGTACGAGAGAAAATGTAAGAAATGTTATGAGCAGACCCACATTATTTATAAAAAGTTGGTATGTCACATAGAAAAATATAAAGAAAAATATCGTTCCTCTATGCATAATCTCCCATTGCCAAGTTGACCATTTATCAAGTCATTTTTCAATAGTCGCAACAAGTTTTCCTGTTCAGATAGATTCTACTTTTGTATTATCAAGAGTAAAAAATTTATTCATATATATTCTACTCAAGTCACGTTTTGTATAGGTTGTTTGTTCTACCCATCACCATTTTTTTACGACATGAGAAAAAAGAAGGTAGAATACTATATAGCCTACATAAAGACCACTATAAAAAGTAAGAGATTCTTTGTCTTTTTGCTCTACAGAAGCGATAATATATTGTATAAAGAAGACATGAATAATAGGGTCTACTGCCCAAAATGTTGTTTGTATAAATCCTCTTATATGAATTCAAGGATTTATAGCTATCGGCGAGAAAAAACGTTTGAGTGTTCAAAAAGTCGACATAAAAAAACTTACGGAATATTTATTTTTCGTAAGTTTAGTAAAAAAGATGTATTTGTAAATGATTAGTTACTGATTACTCCAGTATTTTGTTCCCATCTATTTTTCAGGATTTTGAGTTCATACACAAGAAGTTGAATCGTTTTATAGGTTTTTTGGTTTGCATATTTTGAAGTCATCAGGTGAAGTTCAACTTTTGCAATCGCTTTATCGATTATTTTGTATCCTTTTGCTGTATCAAAGTTTACTTTTGAAAGAACTTTATCACCGAATTTATTAACGACGTTTATCACCTTGCTTTCTATTTTTTCTCCGAGAGATTTTTTTAGTTCTTTATACTCTGTTTGTTTCTCAGTTGAGAGAAATCAAATCGTATCTTGTTCAAGTTTTTCATCAAGACATGACCATTGTTCTTTTGCTCAAGTCCCATAGATATTTTCACAATACATCATTGTCATCGCTCCAAGTTCACCATTATTCACTTGAACTGTATTACATCCGTCAGTAGCTACTTCACAAGTCTGTCCTTCTGCTGCCAAGAAATCTATAGAAGTATTGTAGATTTTCTTTTCCCATGGTCTCTCACACATTTTTGAAGTATCATTCCATACGTATCCAGCTGATCCGATACATCCATGTTCATCAGCGTCATTTCCAACCATCATCTCAGAGTTTGCAAATGTAGCCGTAGTAAAAAGAAATGTCGCCAAGAGGCTTCCAATAATATATTTCATAAAAAAATACTTTAATAAATAAATGTACAAACTTTTATACGAAAAAGAGAGATATAAGGTGACAAAAAAGACTTATTAAATAAATAAGTCTTTTAATCTCTATAATCTTCTTGTCAAAGTCATAATATTTTATCAGCTTCAGCAATAATACGACATCTTTCTAATCTCGGAATTCAGTGGTTCATCTCTCATTCTTGTCTCATAGCAAGGGCTCTTGCTATATTTGGATCAGAAGTGCTGGTTTCGTCATCCCAAAAATCATCTCTATCAGGTCAATATACTCACATAATTTATTACTCAATATATTTAAATTGTTTTTAACTTTATCTCTTTAAAGTGAAGTATATAATAAATACTGTTTATTAATTCGCAAATTTAAATACCATGATGTCTCCATCACGGACAACATACTCTTTCCCTTCAAGTCGTACTTTTCACTGCTCTCTGGCTTTTGCCCATCCTCCAAGTTCTACAAAATCGTGCCAGTTGACGGTTTCTGCTTTGATAAATCCTTTTTCAAAATCTGTGTGTATAACTCCTGCTGCTTGTGGACCTGTAGCTCCTACGGGAATAGTCCAGGCACGAGTTTCTTTTTCTCAACTTGTAAAATAGTACTGGAGACCAAGAGCATCGTAGGATTTTTTGATGAGATTATCAAGTCCTGTTGTTATGAGTCCCATCTCATCTAAAAATGTTTTTCTCTCTTCAGGAGACATTTCCACCATCTCGGCTTCAAGTTTTGCACAAATAGCGACAACAGTGATATTTTTATCATCTGGAAGTCAAAGAATTTCTCTTAAACGTGCTTCTCCTATATCCATCATATCTTCGGTGACATTGGCAGCATAGACGAATTTTTTATACGTAAGGAGGTTGAGATCATCAAAAAAACTTTTTTGTTCGTCCGTGAGTGAAAATGTGATAGCAAGATTTCCTTCTGAAAGATATTTGAGCATTGATTCATAAACTTCGAGAGCTTCTTGCTCTTTTTTATCAGCACGAGCTTTTTTCGCTTGATTGATGATACGTTTTTCAAGCGTTTCGATATCAGCCAAAACGAGTTCAGAATTGATGACTTCGATATCAAATCGTGGATCGACTTTTCCGTGTACATGGATTATATCGTTGTTTTCAAAGACTCTCACTACTTGGAGGATAGCATCTGCTTCACGGATATTGGCAAGAAATTTATTTCAAAGACCTTCCCCTGTACTTGCTCACTTAACGATCCCTGCGATATCGATGAACTCACACATTGCTGGGATGATTTTTTCACTTCCTGATACTTTTGAGATTTTCTCAAGGCGTTCGTCGTTCACATTTACGATACCAACGTTTGGTTCTATCGTACAAAATGGGAAATTTTGTGCATCGGCACTGTAACTACGAGTCAAGGCATTAAAAAGAGTTGATTTTCAAACATTTGGGAGTCAAACGATTCAGACTTTCATAAAACAAGGGAAGATGAAAAAGTAAAAATAACAGGTCAGAGTATAGAGAAAATCAGTGGAAAGGCAAAAAATTAGACAACTTCAGCTATTTTATCCAAGACTTCTCATACAGCTTGCTTTGTTTTTTGTTCTCATACCTCTCTAAAGAGTTCTCAAATACTTGTAATAATCTTAGAATCAATTTGGTTTATTTGGAGACGAATTTCATCCAGATTAACTTCTTCCTCTCAAGAGATTTCTGTATTTTCTTCTAAAGTTAAGGCGGTATCGTGAATTTGATTCCAAATATCTACAATGAGATTTTTTGGTATTTTTGATTCATTTGCAAGAGAAGTCACTCTTGTCAGGACTTCATTCCATCTATTTTCATCAAAAGGAGGGATTCAACGTTGTTTTTTATAGATTCAAACGAGTGCTACCAGAGTAAATCTCTCTTTTAATAAATCTCTTATATCTTGATTTCTGTCTCTTAAATGTATCTCCATACAATTCTAAAATTGGATAATAGATTATTTATAATAAAAAAGAGAGAAAAATCAATTTTCTCTCTTTTTTATTAACTTCGTAACTTCTGCAACTTCTCTTCGAGCATAGCGAGTTTATCTTCGGCCTGTTTTTTCTTTTCCATCTCTTCGCGTACGAGTGATTGAGGAGCTTTTCTTACGAAACTTTCATTGAGAAGTTTTCTATCAAGAAGCGCTATATATTCTTTTGTATCGGTTATAGATTCTTTAAGTCTCTCTATTTCTTTTGTGTTATCAATCGCGTTTGATATATCAATATAGACTTCTACTCCTGCTTTTATAACAGAATAGACGAGATTATCATCTTTTGGTTTTTTATCAAGAATTTCTGTATGTTCTGATTTTACGATTCCTCAAATAATATCAAGACTTGCTTCAAGTCCAGACAGATTTTTTCCTTTATAGTAGATATAAAGTTTTATAGAACCACTGTTTGGAACATTGCTCTCTGCTTTGAGGCGACGTATCTCACGAACAAGATCAATAATAATTATTTTTTCTTTTTCGATTTCTTCATTTCTTGCTATCCCTACTTGAGACCAGTTTGATTCCATCAGGTTTCACTCAAGTCAGAGTGACTTCCAAAGAGCTTCCGTCACAAAAGGAATATATGGATGCCAAAGTTTTAAGAGGTGTACTATCGTATACACAATAACATATTTTCCAAAAGGAGAAGTATCACGAGTGACTTTGAACTCTTCGATATAATAATCACAAAACTCGTTTTTTGTAAATGTTTGGAGTTCTTCTCCTGCGATAGAAAAGTTATTTTTCTCCATAGATTCACCTACGAGATCTGAGAGGTATTTGATACGTGATAAAATCCATTTTTCATGAACCATGAGACTCTCATAATTGTCTTTGAGAACTTTTTCGGTGTGAGCAAGATTTCAGAGAGTTGGGATTTCTTTTTCTACGTTTGTGTACACAAAACGGCACGCATTCCAAAGTTTATTCAGGAAGAGTCTATTGTTTTCTACTACTTCTTCATCAAATCTCAGGTCATTTCCAGGAGTATTTCCTATAGAAAGAGCCAAACGAAGAGGATCAGTACCATACTTTGCAATCATATCGAGTGGATCAATTCCATTTCCGAGAGATTTACTCATTTTACGACCGTGTTTATCACGAACGAGTCCATGGAGATATACTTGTTTAAAAGGTGTCTCTCCTGTAAACTCATATCAAAAAAGAAGCATACGAATCACCCAAAAGAAGAGAATATCATGTCCTGTTTCAAGCATTTGTGCTGGATAGAACTGTTTTACAAGGTCTGGTTGCTCTCCACCCCACATATCATAATCAAGGATACTAAATGGCCAAAGGGCACTTGAAAACCAAGTATCGAGGACATCGGCATCTTGAGTAATGTTTACTCAGGTTCCTGCAAGCTTTTGAGCTTCTTCTTTTGTTTCAGCACAAATTTCTTTTCCATCATCTGTATACCAAATTGGTATTTGATGTCCCCACCAAAGCTGGCGAGAAATACACCAATCTCTCAGGTTATACATCCAGTCTTCAAATGTTTTATTGAATCTCTCAGGAATAATCTCAAATTCATGTTTTTTATATCCGTGAATGACTTTATCTGCGAGTGGTTGAACTTTAACAAACCATTGTTTTGAAATGATGGTTTCTACTTTTGTACCACTACGACTACAGTATCCTACTCTATTGGTATAATCTTCGATTTTGAGGAGGTTCCCTTTTGATTTCAAAAGTTCTACTACATTTTGACGAGCCGTTACAAAGTCTTGTCCAGCAAATATACCAGCAAGTTTTGTCATTTTTCCATCTTTTCAAAGCACCACTTCTGTCAAAGGAAGCTTATGTCTTTGAGCGACTTCAAAGTCATTTGGATCGTGAGCGGGAGTAATTTTTACGGCCCCGGTACCAAACTCCATATCTACCATATCATCCCCTATGAGAGGAATTTCTTTATTGAGAATAGGGAGAATGAGTTTTTTTCCAGCTTTAAGAATTTTTTTATAACGTTTATCTTTTGGATTCACAGCAACAGCGACATCTCCAAGCATCGTCTCTGGACGAGTTGTCGCAACAACTATCTCTGAATCTGAACCCGATACAAAGTAGGTGATATAATACAGTTTTCCTTTTTCTTCTTTGTACTCAACTTCGGCATCTGAGAGAACGGTTTGAAGTCCAGGAGAATAGTTTACCATATACTCTCCACGGTAAATAAGTCATGCCTTGTAGAGATCAACGAATGCTTTGTTAACACGACGATTCAGCTCAGAATCGAGCGTAAAACGATCTTTTGACCAATCAACACTTGAACCCATCATACGGATTTGATCTTTGATTCCTCACCCATATTTATTGGTCCAATCCCAACAAGCTTCGATAAATTTCTCTCTCCCTATATCTTCTTTTTTCTTGCCTTCTTTAGCAAGTTTCTCTTCTACTTTTGCTTGTGTTGCAATTCATGCATGATCGGTTCATGGTACCCAAAGAGTCGCATCTCATTTCATACGATGATAACGTACCATTACATCTTCGATTGTGAGCATAATAGCATGCCCGAGATGAAGAATCCCTGTTACGTTTGGTGGTGGAATAGGAAGATAATACGTATCTCCAGTGATTGATTTTTTTGGTTCAAAACATTTGTCTGCTTCCCAATTTTTATAGATTGATTTCTCAAAGTTCTCTGGTTCGTACTTCTTGGCAAACTCGGACATAAAGAGTTATAAAGTTAAAAGTAAAAAGTAAAAAGAGCGTTTTCTCTTTTTTTATTGCTCGTTAGTATAGTCAATAAATGAAAATAAAAAATGG
>CAYUZH010000068.1:0-6437 GCA_964449635.1 uncultured Candidatus Peribacteria bacterium
GAGACAAAGTAATCGTATCATTGGATGCGACAAAGTTTGGAAGATTCTCTTGAATCAACACTGATTTTGTTGTCATAACCGTTTCATATCAAACTCCGACACGAGTATTTTCTGGAGTCACTACAAGAGCTTCTATCACCCAAGTTGTGAGATTATCAGGAAGTTCTGAAGTTGTAATAGTAATATTTCCATTTGCATCGGTTATGAAATTCGCTTGCCAAAAAGCCGTATCTTTGAAAAGCCCTCTCGCTTTTTTCGAATCTCCTCATTTTATTTGATCTCCAGCTCATCACTTCTCTCCATTTGAAGTATCTTTTATCTCAAGTTTTTCAATGAGGTTTTTATAAAGGGAGCTTGTATAGGTTCCGAGATAACGACGCATATCGTAAAAGAACGCATACGGATTTTTCCTCGGATTTCCTTTGAGAGCAAGGAGACTTTCGTCGACGAGACTCAGACTTCCATTGGTATTTGGAACTGGTTTTCACGCTGAGTCTGTAACCGAAATAGTAAGTTTTACTTTTTCTCTCGGAGTATAATTCTTTTTCTCAGGGATAATACTTACTTTTAGGTTTTTGTATCCTGTGTTCACTTTTGTAACCGTCAGCGCTCTTTTATAAATAGGGAGCGGATTTTTTTCTTGAGTCCCAATAAGAAATGCTTTTACATAATAATTTGGATAGTATGAATTTTTTACTGGAATCGTAATTTTATCACCGTATGAACTTATATCATGTATCATATAATCAAGGATTCCTTCATCTTTGACTATTACAATAAGGGCTTTTCATGTGTTGATAGGAGATTTGAGAACATACTCTGCATTCTCCCCTATACTGACTTGTGGTTTTACAGAGACGAGTTCTGTGATATCATTGTTTCCATTATTCCAGAGGGTATACTCTTCTCCAGAGACATATATGATATTTGAAGAAGTAAACGTTTTTCCATTGGTTCCTGTATAGCTGACTTTGAGCATATATTCTCCCGTATCTTTTGGAGAAAATGTAATATTTGCAACTCCAGAAGCATTGGTTGTGTAGTGAGTAGAGGTTTCTTCTTTTTCCTCAAGAGCATAATCTTCATAAAAGATTCCATCGACTCCTTGTTTTTTCACTGATTTCCACTCTCTTTTTACCAGCGTCGCTTTGATTTTTTTACTTGCTACTGATTTTGCATCGTAATCAAGAGTAATAGCACTTGCTTGGATTCAAGTTTTCGGAGTATTCCAGTAGTTTGTTTGAAGTCCCACATAGGCATCGGTCGTATGGGCAACGACCGAGAGTGTTTTTGAAACGGTTTTACTCGTATTTGGATCCTGTATATCAAAGTTAAATGAGTAGATTTTCTCTCCATCTATTTCTTTTGGAAGTGTATAAGTAAAATCATATTTTCACTGGTTTACTTCAAAATCTTGAAGGCCTGAGAGGTTATCGTTATACGAACAAGCTCCCCAATAAATACAATCAAAATATCCATATCATTCACCAAATTGATAGTTTGAATAGTCTTTCGCATCAAAAAAGTAGTTCTGAGTGAGGAGTGAATATTTTCCTTTTGCGGTTATGATACTTCATCAAAAATAATATTTTGGAGAAAGAGTTGCCGTAAATGTTTCGCCAAAACGAATATCCTTTTGAGTGGTTTCTGCATCGATTTTAAAATCTGGTTTACGATACTCTTCGACATAAAACTGAGTATTATTCATAAACTCATTTTGAGCGAACGTAAATCTCACGCGAAACTCTCCAAGAGGAACTTCACGAGGAAGTATAAAACTGGTTGAAAAATTTGAGTTTGTATCAACCGATACTTGGCTTGTATAAATGGTATTGAAATCTTTATCGAGGATTTCAAGTTTTCCACTTCAGGTTCCTACTTTTTTATATCCATCAAAATCAAATTTTCTCACGATTCATTTTATATATACCGTATCGCCTGGCTTGTATATTGGTCTCTCTGTATAGATATAGGCATAGTTTTTTTCAAAGCTTGAAACTCATCAGATATATCCAAAATCATCGTTTGAAAGTCCATCATTTGAAGTATCAAGAACTCATGAATACTGACTATTTTTCGCAAACACATAACTAAAATCACTATTTTCTAGTTCGTATACAAGACCATCTTTTGAGAGAGTATATTTTGGAGTCACTATTTTAAATGCCTGAGAGTTAGAGTCAAAACGATAGAACGTAAGTGAGAGTGGTTCTTTCACAGGATTTCAATCGAAATCACTGACAAAAAGGAGACTTTTATTGGCAGCAGCTTCAAGAGTGAGATTGAGGTTTCCACGGATATAGAGGCTCGTAAAAGATTTTTCCTTGTTTTTGTATCAACGAACCAGGATATACTTTTCGTTTAATGATTCTCAAACGATATCTTTTTCTATATCAAATACATTGTTGGAAATATTCCACAAATGATTCTTCAATGCCACTTCTTTACTATATTTATTTTTACAACGAAGGATAAAATTTGAGTTATATCAATTTGTTCTATAGTCCATAAATCATTTATCATCAAGCTCACATACGTCGAGTTTTGCTCCCGTCATATTGATACTTTGGAGATTTACATTGATTGGTAAAGCACTTGGGATAAAATTTATATCTTTCGTGACAGATGTATAGAGATATTTATCTTCTTCTTTTATCTCGCCTGTTTTTACTTTGAGATTTACTGGAGAAGCAATGGTATTTCCATAGATATCTTCGATCAGAGCATTGATTCAAATCGTATAATCCGTATTTGGAGAAAGGCGTGGATTGATAACGGTCATAATCTCTCACGCACGCTCTGGACAATATCCTGATTCTTTGAGAGCACTTCCTGTGAGGTTTTGTACATCCCAAGGGAGCCATTGATACCCCTCTATACTCATTACTTTTGCCGTTGGACTGATACTTGGAATGGTTGTTTTCGAAGTATCTGCTAAAACGATGGTATTATTGGTATAGAGACAGTATTTTTTATAATCTACAAAATCAAGTTTTGTAACTTTTAAGTCGTCAGCAGTGGTAAATGAAGAGACTATATCAACTAGAAGATTTTTCGATATCTCTTTTTTTACGATAAGCGAGTAGGTTTGACTCGGCGAAAGATTCGTTTTGAGTGTAAGAGAAATCTGTTTTTTATTTTTTTGTATTTTTTTTGTTCCATCGAGGTTATAAATTTCTTCATCTCTATACGCTATATCATAGGCGATTGGTCCATTCGGACCTTGAAATACAAAATAAGACGTATCAAGACTTAGTATCTCTTCTTCAAAATCGAGATGAAACATCACATTTTTCACTGGAAGCTTCTCTCCTTGATAAAAAGGTCTCGTATCGATAAGAGTTCCCGTATTTGAAAAAATATTTCTATATACGTTTACTGATCTCAAAAATGGGTATGAATGGATCATCTTTTTAAAATCTCCACCCAGTGGGATATTTCCATATTTTGGAAAGAGTCATTTTTTGACGGTCACTTCATAATTTGTATCGTATAAAAATTTCTCTCATGAAATCAAAAGAGTAAAGACGGCTTCACTTTCTTTTGATGGAATAATCTCAAAAGGTTTGTTCGTAAGTTTTCATTCTTTTTCTTGTTTCAGTTCCAGACTGGCTTTGAGAGCATCGACATTTATGGGAAAGTTAAATCGAAGTTCGATACCTTCGCTCACGCTAAAGTTTTCAGAAGTGAATGTTTCTAAATGAGGAGTTTCAATATTTACCCCACTTCCCGACCTAAAAGGATACAGAAGAGCTCCTGTATTTTCAATACTAACATGATATTTGGTCGCTCACTTGAGACTTGTTTTTGGTATAAATTCAAGAACAGATGAAGTCGTCCATTTACACGTTCCCTCGATATTTGGTTCGACTTTGAGAGGACATGGGAGGTTTTCTTTCGTGGAGATATCCGTAAGAGGAATCATCGGCACATTGAAAAATACTGCGATATTTTGACCAAGATTTTCAAGTTTTCCACTTGGTGTGATACGAGTAACTTTTGCCTGTTCAGAAACAATGATATCATAATTATACGCTCCAAGTTTTTTGCCATCTTGAGATTCTATATCGGGACTCAAGGAAATATTGAAATTCTGACCAACTTCAAGCGGAGCAAGAAAGAGGTATCTGAGAGTATTTTCTGATAGCAACTTCACCTGTCAATCAAGATGCGGAGATACGACGATACTTTTCGTATCAATAGATTTTGGGTTGATATTTTTTGAAAGCGTAAAATCAATATACCCTATATCTGCTGGTATCTTTCTATAGTTTGCATCAAAATTGCTCGCTTGTACAACAAAAGAAGTATCAAGAAATGTCTGTTTTGCATAATAGAGACCTCCCGTAAAAACAGCGATAATGATAAATCCTGCTATATATGAGAAGTAAGGAATTTTCGACGGTATGTTTACAAAAAAATCGGCAATATTTTTGAAAGTTTTCATATTTTTAGAAGAGAGATTATAATCCAACAAACAGTATATACTCCCGCTTTGATTTTACAACTCTTCTTTTTGTCTTTTTATGAGAAAAACTAAAAATATAACCTTTAAAAAATACGCTTTCACCTTTTTGCTTCTTTTCTTTTTTTTACTTTGAATTTCTCTTTTTGTTATACCAACTCCTCTTTCTACGCTTCCCTATTCACAAATCATCGTTGATAGGTATGAAAAAGAAATTGGAGAAATACAAACTTCTTTGTGATTTCGTCATCAAAGACTTTCAAAAGAAAAGATTCCCGACTTTATGAAACAAGCGATTGTTCGTTTGGAAGATTCTTCATTTTACACCAATATTGGAATTGATTTTTCATCGATTCTCCGTGCCACGTATAAAAATATAGAAGCTGGAAAAATAAAAGAAGGTGGTTCTACGATAACGACACAACTTATCAAAAACCTCTATTGGCTCAATGAAAAACGTACTCTCTGGAGAAAGTGAGTCGAGATGTATCTCGCTTTTGCCTATACACTCCAACATACAAAAGAAGATATTCTAAGTGCCTATTTAGAAACGGTATTTTTTGGATACCAAAATTATGGAATTGTCTCTGCTTCACAGTTTTACTTCTGAAAAGATATTGAAAATCTCACAAAAGCAGAGCAAATTGCTCTTCTTGTGATTCCCAAGAATTCAAATGTATACGACCCACTAAAACATCCAGAAGCATTTCAAAGACGATATAATCTTGTCATCAGTTATTTAAAAGATACCTGAGTTCTCTCGGAAGAAGAATATAGCGAGTTACAAAAAGAACGTTTGATATTTATTTGAAAAGGAAAAAATAATTTCCCCTACCTCCGTGATTTCTTCAAAAACTACCAAGAGAAAAATGCTGAAAATAACCTCTTACGAACAACGATTGATAGTGATTTACAAAATAAAATAGAGGATATTTCAAAAAGTAGTATTACCCCGCTCGCTTGGAAACATGTGGGTGACTTTTCGGTCGTACTCGTTGAGAGACAGAGTATGGAACTTCGTGCGCTGATAGGAGGAACGAATTATTCTGGAAGTGGATGACAAGTCAATGGTGCTCTCGCCCCAAGACAGGTAGGATCAACAATAAAACCATTTACCTATCTGCTTGCTTTTCAAAATCTATGATATACTCCTGAGACGACGATAAGTGATATTCCGACTCAGTTTCTCACGGATAAATGATATGCGTATACCCCAAAAAACTACTCTCTCACCTACAAATGAGAAGTAACGCTTGCAGAAGCTCTGAGTCAAAGTATCAATATCCCTGCGGTTAAACTTGCTCAAAAAGTAGGAGTTGGAAAACTTCTTGAATTTCTGAGAAAACTCTGAATAACGACCCTCGAAAAAGATGAGGATTATTATGGTCTTGCTCTGACTCTCGGAGTGGGAGAAGTTTCCCTTTATGAACTCACACAAGCCTATAGTATCTTTGCTCAAGACGGAAACTTTTGTACTATTCTTCCACTTCAAAACTCTCCCAAAAATTGTACTCCTTTGGTAAATGCTCAATATACCAATATGGTCAATAGAGTACTATCTGATAGGTACATAAAACTAGAAGAATTCCCTCTTTATGGAAATCTCGATTTTGCTGATAAGAAGGTAACCCTCAAAACAGGGACCTCGAGAAATTTCAAAGATAACTGGACGGTATGATTTACCGATCACTACATCATTTGAGTCTGGGTAGGTAATAAAGATGGTCAAGAGATGAGAGGAGTAAGTGGAGCGACCGGGGCCGGAGAAATATTTAAAAATATCGTTGAAGAACTTGAGTGAAACAAGGAGATAAGAAGCCCCTTTCTCTCAAAAAAAAATTCAACTCCTTACCTGCAAATTACCTCTCCTCTTTCTCAAAGTATCTATCAAATCGATGCATCAAAGCCACTTTCAAGTCAAAAAATAAAACTGTCTTTTGAAACCAATATTCTCTACGATTCTTTTGAATGG
>CAYUZH010000069.1:0-6346 GCA_964449635.1 uncultured Candidatus Peribacteria bacterium
GGATACTCAACAAAAGTATCTACTTATAGTGCAAATGAGTGTCTCGCTTTTTCTCAAAATGTTGATGGACACCATAGACTTCAGGCTACTTTTTGATGACCAATTCGTTTTTCTGTTTTTTTAGTTATTTTTTATCTTCTCTATCTTGGATGGATTCTTGAAAAACGTATAAAAAATAAAGTTCTCAAATATAGTGCTTTCATTGTACCAACAATCCTTGTATTTGTTTCTATTTTCTATTCATATTCGAAAACATCTGTTCTTTGAGTTCTCTTTGGACTCGGACTTATGGCATGGTTGACTAACAAACTGGTATTTAAAAAATGAGTTCAAAAAAAGTACATTATCTGGTGAAGTTCGCTTCTCGCAGGAGCTTTTATAGGAGTGGCGTATGCAAAAAGAGAACTCTTTCTTCATATAGGAGCGATGGTGAATAGACTTGAAAATCTGACTCATTCTATAGAAATGTTTTTTTATAATCCTATCGGATATGGGCTCTGAATCGCTGGTCCAGCAACTCAAATAGGAAATAGTTTAGAATCGGCAGGAGGATGGGAAATATCAACAGCAAATCCAAGCAATATTAGTCGTTTTCTCCCTGAAAACTGGTTTGTACAAATATTTTTAGAACAAGGAATCGTATGAGGATTTCTTTTTATCAGCCTGATGATTGTAATAGGATTTTATCTCTATGATATCGCAAAAAGAAAAAAAGACTTTTTCTCCATTGCTCTATTTGCCAGTTTTTGTAGTTTAAACTTTATGGCGCTATTTACTCATAGTTTTGAAGAAGCAGCCACAAGTTATACACTCTTTCTGATTATTTGAGCCTATATTGGACAACATATAGACTTTAAAGTTACTCCACAAAAAAAGAAATAATATTGTTGTCAAACATATCTACAACGAGAGTCTTGTATTCAGTTCATCCCTTCATATACTAAAAGGAAAGATTTTGTATTTTTCCTTTTTATTATGCTTTGATATCTTGTACTCATTCTTTGAGTTCTCGTTTGATGACTCCTTCATATATATTCTCTTTCTTTGAGTCCAATACTGACAATTCCTGATAGTTTCTCCTATCTACAAATGGCAAGTTATTTGAGTGAATGGAAAATTGAAGGATTTTGAACAGGATGGTTTGGTCCACTCTATAGTATGATTATAGTTTTAGGAAAAGTATTTATAGAAAATGAACTGCTTGCTGCAAAAGTAGTGAATGTTCTCCTGATGATGTGGGGAGCATACCTTCTTTTTCAAATAGGGAAAAGATACCTAAATGGATACTATAATACTATCCTTCTTGTTCTTTATGGACTTTCATCGAGTCTTTTATATTACAAAGTAAATATTCTTTCAGAAAATCTCTATATTCCCCTGTTTCTTTTGCTTGTTCTTCTTCTTCATAAATTTCTTGAAAAACAAAGAAGTTTTAATGCTCTCCTTATAGGTCTCACTATCGGGTGTATGTATCTCACTCGTGGAGAAGCATTTATCTATCTTGGATCCATAACCGTACTATTTTTCTTACTGAGTACAATTCGTTACTTTACTTTTTGAGAATGACTACGAAGTCTTTTTCTGACATTTTTATGATTTTTTATAATAGCAACTCCCTATATTTTTCACCTCCATTCTATCACATGAGAACGGTGACTCTCAAACAAAGGAGCAAGTAATATACGACAAGCAATGATGAGAGGGATAGAACATATGGATGATGATGGTTTCGAAAAAGCAGTTTGAGAACTTGATGAAACAAAGACAAAATTGATAAGCGGATTTGTAGGAGGGCTTAAATACGAAAAACCAAGTTGAGAGTACTCTCTCAAAAAGTATATCACCAGTGATGTAGGATGATTTCTCAATAATTTTGAACAAAATCAAAAAAAGTTGTATACTCAGACGATTCCAAATATGATTATTGGAGATATCTGGAAGTTTAGTAGAGATATAAATTATCCTTTTGCACAAACGTTTCCATTTTTATTTATTCTCTTTCTTCCTCTCTTTTTTATCATCTATGGGCTCGGAAAAATGCTCACAAAGAGAGAAATAAATCTTATCGTAACAGTACTTCCTCTTTTTTTAACAGCCAGTCTTTTTTTTACCCTTTTCTTCGTACTTGAAAGATACTTCATTATCTTTCTTCCCCTTGCGTTTATTGTTATGCTGTACGGAGCTCAGAACCTCTTTTGAACTGAAGGAAAAATTCACCTCGTAAAATTCGCCATCTTTTCAATACTTCTCGTATGAATCCAGTGAATCTGATTTTGGTATAATCACCACTTAAAAGTGAATACTGAATTTAATATCAAAAAAACAACAGGAGAATGGATACAACAAAATAAAGAGCGTATTTTCCCAACAAAAGAAAATCTAAAAATTATGGAACGATGGCCAGTAGTTACGTACTACAGCGGAGAAAAAGAACGATGGCTGACTCCCTACACCGATAGTGTCAATGACCTTATCACCTATGCAAGAGCCAATCAGATAGATATTTTGGTCGTTGATACGCTTGATTTTCTCAAATACCGTCCTTGACTCAATTCTCTTCTTCTGCCTGATTGGAAGTATCGCTGACTTGAAAAAATAACAAGTTTTAAGAATGAACAACACAAAGTTATTCTTTATAAATTTACTTACTAAATAACCATCCTTATATGATAAAAAAATACACCACCTTCGTCCTTTTAAGTACGTATGTACTTTCTCTTTTCCCTTCTCAAGTACTGGCAGAAAGCAACACTTCAATATCTTTAAAAGAAATTCTTGGAGAACAAAAATGAGAAGAATTAATAACAAAAATCGATACCGTTTCAAAGAAAATAGTACAGAATGAAACCACGACTCTAAAAGTAGAAACTATGCTTGCTGAGAAATCTATAATTCTACAAAAAAAAGAAGAACGAAGTAAGCAAGAGGAAATATCTCGACTTATTTTAAGTTATTTATGGGAGCAGATAGCAAACCAAAAAAAGGAAAAAAATACTCCTTTAGATACAGAAAATATATGAATATGACTCAGTAAAGAAGAAAAAGAAAGCATAAACACAAGAGTTCTCTCTTTTCAACAATCTCTCTTTAATGATTCGGTAAAGTATAATCAGCTTAGTGATTCTCCATCAGAATTTAGTGGAAAATTTGGAGCACAAATACGAATGGACCAGGATTTTTTTGGAAAATTTATGGCAAGTGTGGAACTCAGTGATATGCTCTGAAAGATACATGGACTCGATAGTGAACTTACAGGGAAATTAAAGATAGATGTCATGCAATCAGAGCAAAAAAACTGATTTGAAGGAGATATTCACTTTATCGAAAAAGAAAAAGAACAATTTATAAAGATTAAAAATGTCACTATCACGTGAACAGGAAACGAGATAACAGACGCTATGGAAGCACAACTTACAAAAGCGGTAGAAAATGGAAAATTTATACGAGTTAAAAAAAGTACTGAAGAAACGGTCAATGGATTTGGACTTATAAGTGGTCAAGATGTTGAACAAATAAAAAACTCTCTTCAAGAAAACCTTCCAAATTATCTTTGAATACTTCATGACAAACCGCTCTTTGTAGCAAATAAAAAAATAAATAATACATATATTCTTGTGCCTTCAATCGACCTTTGTACCCTTTTACAAAGTATCTCGATAGGAGAATGGCAAGAATGTGGAAAAAACGAATATAACTATATGCTCCAAGAGTACCAAGATTTATGAATGACTCTTGGATTAAAAATAGAATGACAAAAAACGACATTCACTCTTTTAGAAAAAGAAGAACAAGTCGAAGTTTTTGGAAAGGTAGAAATAAAAGAAAATCAAATTGAAACTCTGTCGCTTGATATTATCCCAAATCAAGACCAGTATAAATGACAAGGGATTTCACTCGACTATAGAGAAAATAGACTCGATATAAAAGCAAAAGTTGAAGAGTTTATGTTTTGAGCTCGTATCAATGGAACTTCAAAAGAATTCAGCTGAAAATACGCGTTTTCAGTTGTAGGAAGCAGTGCAGTAGAATGAACAATTCAATGAGGGCAAAAAAATGAAGAAAGTATGAATCTTGATATAACACTCAACGGCAAGAATATAATCACTGAAACTGATATACTTTCTGGAAATCTAAAAATGAATCTCTCTGATTTAAAAGATTTTGTCTTTAGTATCGAAGGAACCTACAAAGAAGGAGCAAAAGAGGTATTTTTTGGAAAACTCAACTATGACTTTATCCTGACTCCAAAACAAGCAATACAAATTCAAGCACCAACTGATTTTATCGATATCGAAGAACTGGAGCAAGGCGCAGTGGAAAGTACGAATCCATAAAAGAATAAAAAATAATCCCGACTCATCGGGATTATTTTTTTTGAAAACGACTATTGAAATATGATTCTATCTCTTTCATAAAAGTTCGTCCAACTTCTATAATATTTGTCCCTTCTAAATTCATTAAGTGTTGTCCTTGGACATATATCTGAAGCTGTGGTTTTTCATAATCGCCAGGAATAAAAATTCCTATATCTGCATTTCTCGCCTCACCAATACCATTGACGATACATCACATCACCGCAATATGACAATTCTCAAACCCTTGGTAGACACGTGTCCATTCTGGCATTTTTACTTTAATCTGTTCAGAAACATACTTCGCAAGGTGTTGAAATTTATCGCTTGAAGTTCTCCCACATCCTGGACAACTGACCACCTGCGGTTCAAAACTACGAAATCCCATAGATTGAAGGATATTTTTACAAACTTCTACTTCCAGCGCTCTCGGAGCTCCTGGTTCTGGAGTCAAAGAGACTCGAATAGTATCACCGATACCTTGTTGAAGTAAAAGAGACAAAGCAGCACTACTTGAAACCATTCATTTTGTATTTGAACCCGCTTCTGTGAGTCAGAGATGAAGAGCAAAATCACACTTGGAAGCAATTTTCTCATAAGCGGTAATCATCGATTGGAGATCAGACATTTTGACTGATATGATGATTTTATCAGGAGATAATCCCCATTCTACTGCTTTTTGTGCAGAGAGTATTCCAGACTCTACCATCGTGTCTATATAGACTTCTGTCGCCGTAAGAGGTTCAGCAAGAAGAGAATTTGCTTCCATATTGGCACTCAAAAGAGCCTCATCAAGAGAACCTCCATTTACACCTATTCTCACTGGCTTACTGTACTCTATAGCACAGTCTATAATCTGTTTAAACTGGTCATCCTTTTTATCTCCTTTTCATACATTTCCAGGATTGATACGATATTTTGCAATCGCTTTCGCCATCTCAGGATGTTTTTTGAGAAGAATATGTCCATTGTAGTGAAAATCTCAGATTATTGGGACGTATTTGCCTCTTTCTTTGAGTGTATGAATAATTTCAGGAACTGCCACTGCTGCGGCATCATCATTTATTGTGATTCTGACAAGTTCACTCCCCGCATCAACAAGCTCTATAATCTGTTCAACTGTTTTTTCGATATCACGAGTCGGGGTATTGGTCATAGATTGTATACGAACAGGAAATTGGCTTCCAATTCAAACATTTTCTATAAAAACTGAAGGGGTTTTTCTTCGCTTTGAAAGAGTCATACGAATATATAAAAAAATATCTCCCTAAGCATAGGGAGAAATATAAAAAATTCAAGGAAGAGAGAAGAATATTGATAGGTTAGTCTTTACAGGAGTGAGATACAATATTATAAATTTGAACAACTTTATTCCAATCTATACGATATTGTTGGATTTGTGGCAGGATATCGGTACTGTTTATATATACGGTTCCAGTATTCGTTGTTCCGTAATCATGGAAGTTATCTACGAGCAGTGAGTAGGTTCAGGTTTTAGAGTCATCAAAATTTATAGTAAGTCCTGTACCTGTTGTTTCAAAAGTATCTGTTTGTCACGGAGTTGTTGGGACTCATTCAAGCTTAGTAAAATATTGCAAAATATATAGTTATTATTCTCTACATGGACGTAATATCACACTCATAAAGTATGCAAAACTACCATCATAGCAATTATTATTATTACATATGGTAGTTCATTTTATATCATACTTTGGATAAACATAAAAATAGTTTGAATATAATAATTTGTATACTTTTGATTTCAGCTGAAATCAAAAAATGTACTTCTGATTTCAACTATCGTTATTTACTAAATAACAATTATCAATAGGTTTGATGTCTGCTCTATACTGTTCATTAAACTCTTTCAGTGTATAAAATTTCTTTGCATTTTCAGGTATACTTTCAAGTATCGGTTTTGCTTTCTCTAACTGTTCAAAGTTATATCTATCTATAGCAAGTTTATCTTGTTCAAAAATAAAACTATAGAGTCA
>CAYUZH010000070.1:0-6340 GCA_964449635.1 uncultured Candidatus Peribacteria bacterium
TCAGGGTTTTACGCGGCCCACCGCAGCAGATCAATTTTCCAAGCATATTTCCATCTTTATCAATTTGTACAAATGTATGTTGAGAAAGAACTTCGTACTTCTTTTTAAGTTCAGCCGAATTATCATAATCTACTTTGAGAATAGAAAGTCCTTCTGGAATTTTATCAGCACTTATCCCACTATCAGCAGCACGACAGCTTGGACACCAAGAAGCGTGAAAGAAAAGAACCGTTTTATCAGTTTTTCCTACGAGTTTAGCATCGTAAGCGGTATATACTCAAGTTTTCATCATAGTATCTTCTTTTTTCATCTCTGTATCCATCATTTTGTCCCCTTCGTGCATCATTCCATCTTTTTCCATAGCTTTCATCTCTTCCTCAGTCCATTGTCCTTCTTTTTTCATCATTGTCTCTCCGCTCATAGATTCGCTTGATTTCATCATCATATCATCCTTTATCATGGTATCTCCTGTTTGAGTCTGGGAATTTACATTATCATCCATCATTTTTGTTTCTCACTTTTTTTCACAAGATGTAAGAAATACAAGGCTTACAAATAAGAGAGTTACTAATATTTTGTTCATAATATATATTTAATAATAAAGTAATTGTATTGTATGATTTTACCTTAAGAGAATCTTAACCTTCTATCTTATATCCTACTCCTTTGATCGTTTCTATAAAATCTTTTCAAAATTTAGAACGAAGGTTTGATATGTAGACATCAAGTTTTGCGTCTGAAAGAAAGAGCGCATCTTCTCATCCCCATATATATTCGATGATATCAGTTCTCGAGACAATATTTCCCTTTTGCCTAAGAAGTATTTCTATGATGAGAAATTCTTTTTGTGGGAGATGGAGAGGTATTCACTTTTTTGAGAATTTTCTTTTTGGGAGATCAATCTCTATATCTCAAAAAATAAAATTTGAGTGGACTTCTTTTCTCTTTAAGAGGTTTTTTATACGAATAGAGATTTCTTTGAGGTGAAATGGTTTGACGATATAATCCCAGGCTCCTGCTTCGAAACCAAGCGTTTTGCTATCAATATCTTCTCTTGCGGTAATCATGATAATCGGAGTATTTTTTTTTTGTACAATATTTTTACACACTTCAATACCATCTTTTCATGGGAGAGTAAGGTCAAGTAAAATAAGGTCAAAATCAAAAGACAGTGCGGTTTTTTCTCACTCGTCTCAACGGAAACTCGTAGCGACTTTGTATCCATCGAGTTCGAGGTACTGGCGAATATTATCGCTAATATCTTTGTTGTCTTCTATAAGGAGGATATACATAAAAAATAGTTAAAAGTTTGTACCCATAGGGCACAGGTAAAGTTAAAAGTTATAAAGTTAAAACTCTATAGAAAAAGTAGTTCACTTATTTGTTTCGCTTTTTACTTGTATTTTCCAACCATTAATATCTACAATTCTTTTTACAAGGTAGAGTCCGATTCAAAATCACGTGCTACTTTTATCAGCACGATAAAATTTCTCAAAGATATTTTTTTGTTCTTCTGTATTCATTCACTTTCAGCTATCAGATACACTGAATCCTTTTTTCGTGGCTTCTATTTTTATAGTTCCTCATATATTTGAAAATTTGAGGGCATTTGTAAGAAGATTATCTACAACGATTTGAAAGGATGATTCATGAACTTCATAAGTCAGATTTTCTGGAATCGTAAGTATAAAATGGATATTTTTTTCTTTATATAATCAGTAGAGGTCATCTCTTCTTGATTCTATATATGATTTCACAGGGATATGTATCTTTTGTCCTTCTTCTCATTTTTCTTCGAATCGAGCTATCAGCAAGAGCGTTTCAAGGAGAGTATTAAGGTGTTGTATAGATTTTTTTAATTGAGTAAGAAATTGCGTATTTTCTTTTCAAGTGTACTTTTTTTCTATGAGATCTATATGACTACTCATCACCATAAGAGGGGTTTTAAACTCGTGACTCATATCGGTCGTAAACTGTTTGAGATTTTTTGCTTGAGATTCTATTTTTCCAAGCATCTTATTGAGTGTCTCAGACAGAATTCGTATCTCATCTTTGGCAGGTCATTTTATTGTAAATGGAGTATTTGACTTCTCGAGAGAAATATCTCTTGCTTTTTCACTCATGTACGTTAGTTCTTTGAGTGATTTTTTTGTCAGTTTTTTACCAATAAAGATATAAAATATGGTTGAAAGAATGATAAAAAAAAGACTTATTTTTAGTATAATCATCTGTGCATTGATATAAGCTGTCGTATCAAAAAGTATTTTTACGAGTCAAACTTTATCGTAATACTCTGAAAATATAAAATAGATTTTCCCATTGTATCGATGAATGAAAGCATTTTTTATTGTATCAATATCGTTATGTATTTTTTCGTTCAAACTTGGTGAACAAATTATTTTTCCGTTATCTGGGATGATAAGTGTTTCTTTTTCAAGAAGGTAATTCGTAAATTCTTCTACTTCCATATCGCTTTCTGGCATTGAAAACAGAGAGTATTTTTTATCCATATCTCTGAGACTCTCTTCTTTTTGTTCGTTATACCAACTAAAAAAGTATCCAATATTTATAGCGAGAAAAAAAAGAAAAAGACTCACAAGATGAAATATTCAAAAAGTGAGTGTTATTTTTTCTGAAGTAGTAAATCTTTTAAAGAATTGCATATATAATTTTTAGGATTCTTCTAAAAGAGATTGTATAAATTTTTCGTTATTTTCATAATTTTGATTGAAATGAATCAAAAAGTTTTTGTTCTATATAAGAAGTATTTACTGTATCGAGAATTTTTGTCTCTACTTTTTTATCGAGTCATGATATGATTCAAAATCAGACGATGATAAATATGACTCCTATAATTTTATGAAATATTCATTTCTCATCAGCAATATTTCGTAATCTTTTTATGATTTTTTGTCAAAAAAGTGCAACGAGAAAAAAGAGACTTCCTACTCAGAGTGCATAGACGCTTGTGTAGAAAATTCCTTCTGAAAATGAAAGTGGAAATACTGTGGCAATAATAAATGCATAGGTAGGAGAACAACTTGAGAATACTGGTCAAAGAGAAGCTCCTGTTGCTATCGCCCCGAGATTCTTTGAGTGTATGTTTTGAGCACTACTTAAGAGTTCCTGACTTTTACTTGTTCGTAGTTTTGTCGAGATTGTATGCCATATGTGGGGGAAAAGATAGATGATTCAAAGAGAAATAATAATTCCTCCTGACAAGTACTTCCAAACATAGTTTGGTACTCCAAGAAAAATAGTTGATACTTTGAGAAGGAGAGTGAAAACAATGATAGAGATACAAAGTGAAAATATAATAACGAGAGGTCTTTTGAGTCCTTTTTCCTCAATTGATCCAAGAAGAATAATAGGAAGCATCGGAAGGACGCATGGTGCGAGAACAGTAAGAAGTCCAGCAAGAAATGAGAGAATAAGTAAAAACATAAAAAAAGATATAAAATAATATATTTCATATCTTATGACGTATCCTTAATTTATTCTAAAGTTATTTTTTGTAGGCATCAAGGAATTGTTGTTCAAATGAACTTATACTACAAAGTCATGCATCAAGAACTTTTGACTCAATATATTTATCAAGTCAGCTTATAACTGAGAATCATACAAGTATCAGAATTATTCATAATAGTTTTTTAAATGTTCCATTTGGATTTGATGCCCACTTTGCTTTTCTAATAAATTTTTGTCAAAAAATTGTAATCATGAGAAGTATACTACTAAGTCATAAAATGTAAGAAGTGAGGTATATAATTCAGATTCAAGTATGAGCTGGAAGAATAATCGAGAGTATCAAAAGGTAGGTTGGTGAGCAGCTTGAAAACACAGGACCAAGGGAAAATCAAATCAGTATATTTCTGAGAAATCCATTCTTATTTGAAGCTTCTTCAAGAATATTTTGGCTTTGCTCTTGAAATTTTGTTTTTGAACTTATGTATCTCCATATACGTGGGAGTAAAAATGTCCCTCAAATAAATATGAGTATGCTTCATGAGATATATTTCCAAAAATTTTGAGGTATGTTTATAAAAAGAGTACTTACTTTCAGAAGTATCGAAAATATAAAGAGTGAAAATGAAAGTGCTCAGATGATAATATAAGGAGTATTTTTATTTTTTATATCTCAAAAACTTCCAGACAGAATGACTGGAAGTATGGGGAGAACACAGGGAGCGAGTATCGTGAGAACTCAAGAGAAAAACGATAGAAAAATGAGAAGCATGTATATATTTTTCTAAACTAAGGTAGTATTGGTTCTCCTGCAGGTACATATCATGGATTTTGTTTTATATCAAGTTCTTCTTGTTTTGTGAGAGGAGCTCCTCTTTCTTTTTCCCACTTTGCTTTTAGTTTGTTAAATGTTGCTTCTTTTTGAGTATTTGAAATTTTTGTTTCCTCTTTTGCTACCTCTACAGTAGTATTATTTCATTCTATTTTTGTTGATCAGCTTCCGGATGATATTGTTCAGCTTCAAGTGATTTCTCATGTTGACGATGATGATACTGTTCAAGAAGATATTTGAGCACTATCGGATTTATTTACTGTATCCATTTGAACTGTATCTCCAGTTGAAACGGCTGAAGTATCTATTGAACTTGTTGAAGTTGTTCAGGTAGAAACTTCAACAGTTTTCTCGTTTTTAGATTTACAAGATATAAGAGTAATTCATACGAGTAGAGTGAGAGCAAGAGCGATTCATTTTTTCATATGTTTTATAATAAATAATTAAATAAATCTTGCTTTATCATACTTTTAAAAAAATATAATTCAAACATTTATATATTCAAATACTTTTCTTTTGTGAGTTTTATATTTTCCTGTAAATTTTCATCTTCCAATATTTGTAAAAGATGTGGTATTTTTTTAAATTTTTCTTGGCTTAGTTGGCTTGCAAGAATGGCTTCCTCAATTTCTCAGACACATTCAAATGGTTTGAATCCACTGAGTCAAATGATTTCCTTAAAAAGTGTTTCTAATTCTTTTTTTTCAAAAAGTTCTTCTCACCAGATATCTTTTACTTCAGAGTCACTGATAAATGGTCTCATAATCGTATAGACAAAAAGACACTTTGGGCAGTTATTACACCATCTTGTGTTTTGTATTTTTCATTCTATCTTAAAATTGGCATTACAGCTTGAAAAACTTGTAAAGTATTTCTTTCCTTTTTTTGAAAAGATGCGTGCGATTTCGAGTTCTGAATTTTGTCTTAAATACGAAAAATAATTGATATCGGGAGAAATATAATTTGCTATATACTCACTGAAATCATTTTCAAATTCTTCACTTTTCGAGTATTGATGATTAATCATATTTCCATAGAATTCTGTATTTCCAATATTGGCAGAACGTTCATTTGAAAAAACGATATGTTTATAGTCGTAGAGATAGCTTGTAAGAATGAGTACAAAGGATATGAGACCAGTAATTGGAACGTGTCAATTTAGGTATCCTACCTCATTCATTTCAAAGAGTTTTGGAGAAAGTTTACGTTGTATAAGAAGTGCTTTTTTTCAATATATTTCTAAAAAATCATTTTTGATTCTATCAGATTTTCAGAATATAAAAGGAGTAATTTTTGAAGTTTTCCCTTCTTCATCAAGGAGTATTGTTGTAACGATACTATCTTTTCCACCACCAATAGGCACAAGGTATTTCTCACTGAGATCAATAGTAGTTTTCTCATACACTTTTTTTCAGGTACTTTCGAAGAAACACAGATTTGTAAAATCCATATCGTTTTTATAAAAAAACTCTCCGAGTCCATTGATATAAAATTTTCTCCAAAAAAGAGTCTGTTTTTCATCTAGGTATCAGCTTTCTACGATGATTTTTTTTGTAGGTTGTAGTTTATAATAACTGATTCAAAAAGCGATGAGGATATGAAATGTCATATTCTCTATAATTTCCTTTTTTATATCTTTTCTGAGATCAAATCACTCTGCTTTAAAATTTATCTGTTCAGTAAAAAATACCTTTTTATCAAAAGAGTAGTGAAGTTTGCAGAGAAGACTTTCAAAATCAAATTCTGCGTGTTCTATGTAGAAGGTATCAAATGTTTCTTTATTCATTAGAGGGGACTATATTTTATAACGAGTTCTTTAAACAGATTTCCTTTTACTTCATAACTTTTCCAAAGAGAAAAGCTTTGTGAAGCGTTTGAAAGCAGGGTTATTTTCCCGCTTTGAGTATATTCATAGGCAAATTTTACTGCGCTCTCCATACTACGAGTTTTTAGTATTCTTATCATTCTTCCATTTTTTTCTATTTGAAAAGGGATTTCTTCGTCTTTATTTTCTATATCTTGGGTAAATATCCTATATCCAGT
>CAYUZH010000071.1:0-6086 GCA_964449635.1 uncultured Candidatus Peribacteria bacterium
ATGACCTTCATCAATAGAAGATATTATAAAAGATAATACTTGAGAAGTCCCCCCTACTACAAATGCAAGTCTTGACGAAGGGGGCAAAATAATTGCGTTTAAAAGAATAGAAAGTGAGAGATTAAACGCCCGTACTATGAAGTTTAAAGAACAGTTTGATGCTTTATGAATTAAGATAAAACTATTAACACATGATATTGGAAAAGAGAATACTTATGAAATAAGTTTTACAAAGTGAGGAAAAATACATAATCTTAGTCTTCCTTGATGGAATACAAACCAATTTTCTATGAAAATTGAGGTGATTTTAGAAGCAATAATAAGTTGAATATCTAATAAATGACCTGTTAAGATTGAAGATGCTACTAAAAACACATGAGGTCTTTTATGAAAAAATATATCTATAGGGAAAGATTTCTTCGTCTGAGACCAAAAAATCGATGGTATTTCTTGGAAAGTGAATCCAAGGAATCCATTCTATAAAGATGATTTAGAAAGATTAAATGCTGCTTGATGATATGTAGATTATCAAACAGCAATAAAAAGTACTATTGAAACTATAAGAAATTTTTAATAAATCCCTCATAAACGAGGGATTTTTATTTTTCAAAAGCTTTTCATATAATTATATATAATTAAATAATACAAAAAATAAGTGTCAATAGCTTCTTTTTGTTCCTGATTTTTATATATGGTAGAATAAGAAGGAATTACATCTAAAACAAAAACAAATGAACAAGCTACTCTATGGAACCATTGGATTTCTCTCACTCTATCAAGAAGTATGAGCTGCTTTAAGAAGTCCAGAGACTCAGAATTTAAACGCTGCTCCAAAACAAGCAACAGAAGCTTTCTCAACTTCATGATACCTTTGAGAAATACTTACCTACCTTCTTCTTTGAGTAGGAATACTGATTCTTCTCTATATTCTTGTCAAGATTCTCAGACTTGGGTTTGAGATTCTTCTCGCAAAACGTCTTGTTTACCTCAAAATAACTCTTCCAAAAGCCGATTCAAAACTTGATAAAGAAAGAGAAACAAAAAAAGATTTCAAAGAAAAAGTTGGAATGATGTCTATATTTTACAAAGCAAGTCATAAACTTTCTGAAGCAGGAGTAGTTAACTGGATGCTCAACATTCTTTTCCGTCATGCGAAAATCAGTATGGAACTTGTCTATGAAAACGGAGAAGTAAGCTTCTTTGTTGTTACCTACAAATCATTTGTTCCTCTTGTTACCCAACATATTAGCTCTATTTATAACGATGCCGAAGTACTTGCCGTCGATCCAAAAAAGTGATACATAAACTTTTTTAACCAAGGATACAAGATTAGAGCTGCTTCTCTTGGAAAAGTAAATGATAATGTATTTCCAATAAAAACATACAAATACCTTGAAGATGATCCATTAAACAACTTTACCAATGTATTTTGAGGACTCAGAAAAGAAGATAAAGCCGTACTTCAAATGGTACTCAAACCTCTTGGAAGTGGATGGAATAAAAAAGCAAAAAAAGCAGCAGGACTCGTTGCAAAAGGAAAATATAAAAAAGGAAGAAAGATTCCATTTTTAGATATTCTTTGGAATCCTCTTGTTTGAATCATTCAAGGACCCGAAGATATGGTGAAAAAAAATACAGGACCGTGAGCAGCTGAGTGAGATAGTTATAAAATATTTAACCAAGCAGAAACCGAATCACAAAAAATAATGTGAGAAGCTGCTGCCCAACCAGCATTTGAATGATCTATCAGAGTGATAGTTGCTACTCAAAGTAGTACAGAATCTCTTTCTGGACTTCAATCTATTCTTGCCTCATCAAGCATATTCACGGATGAGTACAACAATAGTCTTTCAAATCCTCACTTTTGGGAAGATGCTCTCTATGTTATTTTTACTCCTCTTCGTTTTATTGGGTTTAAACTAAAACTTGTTGGATTTTTTCAAAATGTATCATGTTTTGCTATTGATGAACTTTCATCTCTCTATCATTTCCCAGATATAAATTACAATAAGTCTCCTCTTATAAATTGGCTTGGATACAAAAAACTCCCAGTTCCAAAAAATCTAAAAAGTCCAAAAGAAGCAACTATTCTCTCAGAAAAAGTTGAAAACGGAACCGAAACAACAACGAAAGAAGTCCATAGAATGCTTTGAGGATTTCCTGTCTATAAAGATGCCGTACTTCTTGGATGGAACGAATATAGAAATACAAAAACACCCGTATATTTTAATAGAAAAGATAGAGGAAGACACCATTATATCATCGGTAAGTCTTGAGGAGGTAAATCGGTGTTTATCGGATATCTTGCTCGTCAAGATGCCCGGAATGGAGATGGACTCTGTGTTATTGATCCACATGGAGATCTTGTCGAAGATGTTCTTGCATATATTCCACCAGAGAGGGCAAAAGATGTCATTGTCTTCGATCCATCAGATGATGAGAGACCAATGGGGCTTAACATCCTTGAAGTTGTCTCAAGCGATCCAGAAGTAAGAAAAAGAGAAATGGACAGAGCGGCTCTTGATGCGACTGAAATATTTATAAAGATATTTTGAGATGAAGTATTTTGACCTCGTATCCAACACTATTTCCGTAATGGAGCTCTCACTCTTATGGAAGATGAAGAAGATGGCGGAACGCTTATCGATGTACCAAGACTTTTTGTCGATGATGCATTTATGAAATATAAATCGTCAAAAATTAAGAACCCTGTGGTAAAAAGTTTTTGGCAATATGAATATGCAAACACTGGTGATAGAGAAAAACAAGAAATGATACCATACTTTTCAGCAAAATTTTGACCATTTATCACCAATACAACAATCAGAAATATTATTGGACAACCAAAATCCGCATTTAACCTCAGAGATGTTATGGATAATCGCAAGATTCTTCTCGTCAATCTCTCAAAAGGTAAAATCGGAGCTCTCAATGCCCAACTTCTTGGTCTCATATTTGTATCCAAAGTAAATATGGCAGCAATGAGTCGTGCTGATATACCAGAACCTGAACGTAAAGATTTCTTCATGTACGTGGATGAGTTTCAAAATTTTGCGACCGATACGTTTGGAGAAATCCTTTCAGAAGCTCGTAAATACCACCTTGCTCTTATTATGGCACACCAATATATTGCCCAAATCTGAGGAAGTGGTGATAAACAAGGAAAAGGAGGAAAACCATCTATTAAAGATGCAGTATTCTGAAATGCTGGAACCATTATGTCCTTTAAAGTGGGTGCCGAAGATGCAGAATATCTTGAAAAAGAATATGCTCCGCTTCTTTCTCAACAAGATATCATAGGAATTGCGAATTTTACTTCCTACTGTAAACTCAATATTGACAATGCAACCAGTCGTCCTTTTGATCTAAAAACACTTTGGGATTCAAATTATAAAAACGAAAAAGCAGCACAGTTTATGAGAGAATATTCTCGTAAAAAGTATGGTCGTAAAAAGAAATATGTTGACCTTGAGATAGAAGCACGTCTTGGAATTATGGCAGAAGAAACTCCTCCAACAGACAACGGATGAGATATTGGAACAACAAATTCTCTCGTAACAACATAAATAAAAAGCAATTTTTTGACCGAAACAATAAAAATATTACAATATTGGCATATTTAAAAAATTTTTCTATGAAAACTTTACAAAAAATACTTCTTGCATTCACTCTTGTTATCTGATTTTTCGCACCGATAGTAGTATCAGCGGCGAACCCAATTATCATCCTAGAAAATGGGAATTCAGGAAATAACCTCAATATAGGAAGTTATAAAAACGGAAGAACTCTTAACAATGATAAACTCGATCTCTTTTGAGATGGATTTATCCAAGCATCAAGTGGAGGAGAAAGAAGTATTTACTATACCCTTGTTCGTGTAGCAAGAGATTTGAAAAATTTCTTTTTCATAGCCTCTACTATCTACTTTATGATTATTGTACTTAAAGTACTTATGACCGATCATACGAGTGAAGAAGTAGAAAAATTTAAAAAATGAATTCTCTGGATAACTATCTGATTGATTGTTATGCAAATAGCCTATTCTTTCGTAAAACTTGGATACGACCGATGAGTGTGAGAAACCGTCGCTTTTAGTATTGTAGATGGCATTATAAACCCTCTTATACGACTTCTTGAGCTTCTCACATCTATTTTCTTTCTCGCTATGATGTTTTATGCATTTTATAGAATGGTGACTTCAAACGGAGCAGAAGATAAAATTAAAACAGCAAAAATGACGATTATTTATGCCATCATCGGATTTATTGTGGTTCGATTTGCAAAAGCCATTGTAGAAGCTGTTTATGGAACTGCAAAATGTACCCAAGTAGTCGGAGGAATCATACAAATAAACGATGGAAATTGTATAAACCCAGCGAAAATCGAATGAAGTGTTGGAATTGTTATAAACATCATTAACTGGCTCAATAGTTTTGTTTGAATCGTTGTTGTGATTATGATTCTCTACGCTGGGTTTATCGTCTTTACTTCAGCAGGAGATGAAGAGAAACTCAAAAAAGCAAAGAAAATTATTCTCTATGTAGCTATTTGAATGTTCGTTCTCGTCGTAAACTGGCTCCTTCTGACATTTTTTATCCTTCCAACTACTAAAATTTAACATATGAATAAAAAAAATATTAAACTTTTATTTCTTGCTGTCCTTTGAATTGCTATACTTCAGTTTTGGACACCAAATATAAACGCTGCTATTCTTGATATCCCTGTAAAAAGCGATATTACTCGAGTCTCTATTGGGTATAATCAAGCTGGAGGAGATGTAACCTCTCAAATTAATAGTGTTTGATTTAGTATTTTAAGAACACTCAAAGTTATTCTTCAATGAGTCCTTCTTATCTATGTTGTATATATCGGAGTACAAATGATTATGTCGATGGGAAGTGATGAAAAAGAATTATGAGCTGCCAAAAGACAAATACGGTACGCCCTCGTTTGACTCCTTTTCATCAATATACCTTGAACGCTTTATAATGCTTTCAAAAAAGATGACCTCACAGGAATCACGGTAGATAGTAGAGTAACGGGGACAAACTGGACAAGTACAGATGTTGTGAACGATAATAGTATCATAGCCGATATTTTTAATCTTGGTATTACTCTCAATGATAATATCATAGGATTTTTAAAAGTTATCATCTTTGGGCTCGCAGTATTTATGTTCGTCCTTGCCGGAATCAGAATTCTTACTTCTCAATGAAGAGAGGAAAGAGTAAAAGAATCAAAAGAAAAAATTATGTATGGAGTTCTTGCACTTATCTTTCTTTGAATTATAGAAGCATGGAAAAAGCTTGCCTTCTGAGGAAAAATTAGCGATGGAATCAACATAGTACAAACTCTTGCGAATCTCGCTCTCTTCTTTGCAGGACCTGTCGCTCTCTTCTTTCTCACTCTCGCTGGATATTACTATATAACCTCTGCAGGAGACGAAGAAAAAGTAAAAAAAGCAAAAAGAATTATTGTTACGGTCGTATTTGCAACGGTCATTCTCCTTGCTTCCTATACTTTCCTTCTTGATCTCGCAACACTCACGAGCTAAAAAAGACTTGAATATCAAGTCTTTTTTTTGATTTTGAAAAAAATCTCTCTACAATGTTTTAAAGTTTACCTGTATTCAAACAACGTATGAAAAATATTTTTAAAAAGATAAGCGTACTCTGACTCGTTCTTTTCTCATGACTGTTATACTCATCTGATGTAAATGCGATCAAAGTAGCAGTAACCCAAGATCTCAGTGCAATAGGACTTCCGTGTAGCGCTGTCAGTAAAGAAACTCAATGACAAACTCAATGGTCGGGGTATGAATGTGAAATAGGAACGTGATTTTGAGCAGTAACTGGAATCTTTCAATGACTTCTTAAATACGTTACTTTTATTGCTGCTCTCTGAGCTGTCCTCTTTATAGTAATAAATGGTATTCTTTATTCAATGGCAGGACTTGATGAGCACCTCAAATCAGATGCTAAACACAAAATATGGATGATGCTTGGAGGAATTCTCCTCCTGCTCCTTTCATGAGTTGTCCTCAATATTATCGCTCCGTGGGTATATAAATAATACATCAAAAAAGA
>CAYUZH010000072.1:0-4544 GCA_964449635.1 uncultured Candidatus Peribacteria bacterium
GTCATATTCATAGGGCTAGAACCTTTTCCTTTTCCTCTTTTAAATGAAGGCAAATTATTAATTAAATTAGTAAATCCACCTCCAGCAAACCCCTTTATCCTCTTCCTATTATATTCCTTATTTATATTTCTTTGGTCATCATTAGAAAACTTGAGGCTGATAGATCTGATCTTACTAAGATATTAAGAGAGATGGCTATTAGTACTTCTAATAAAAAGGAACTTTATTGAGAAATAGCTTTTGTTATTCCAGCCTATAACGAGTCTTGAGTGATACAAAAAACGATTCAAGTAGTTCTTGATGCGGGATATACAAATATTATTGTTGTAAATGATGGTTCAAAAGATAAAACCCTTCCTATTCTTGAGGAATTTTGAGACAAAATTATACTTTTATCGCACTTACAAAATAGAGGGCAAGGTGCTGCAATAGAGACATGATTTGAGTACTTGAGGAGGTATGGGGAAGTACAGTATGTTTGTACTTTTGATAGTGATGGACAACATGATATTCATGATATAAAGAAATTTTTAAAAGTTTTTGAAGAACATCCAAAAACTCAAATTGTTTTCGGTTCAAGATTTTTGTGAAAACAAAGTACTAAGCATATTCCTTTTGTGAGACGTTGTACTTTAAAACTTTGAAAACTTTTCACTCTCCTTTTTAGTAATATCTCTCTCACTGATACTCATAATGGGTACAGAGTAATGAGACTGAATTCTTTGGATGATATAAAAATAACCATAGATACTATGGGGCATGCCTCTGAAATAATAGATATAGTAGCGACAAAGAAGATTCCTTATAAAGAAGCTTCAGTTTATATACACTATGATGAGTATACTTTAAAAAAATGACAAAAATCATCAAATGCATTCAATATTGCTCTTCGTTTTTTGTGGAATAAGTTTTTTAAATAGATATGGTATATATTTTTTCTACTAGTCTGTTTCTTTTGCTATATATCTACATTTGATATCCTTTAGTGATATATCTATTAGCAAAATTTTTTGCCTATAAAATTTCCTCAAAAAAAGATAGAAATGACCTACCTTTTATTTCTATTGTTATTCCTGTAAGAAATGAAGAACTCTCAATTGAAAAGAAAATAATAAATACTTTACATTTAGAATACCCTTCTGACAAAATAGAGATAATTATTGTCGACAGCTCTTCTACTGACTGAACTCAAGCTATAGTTGCTCATCCTAAGTTTATTGGAAAAGTAACTCTCAAAGTTATCGATCATCTTTGAAAGGCATACGCTCTAGAAAAAGCCATAAATGAATTTTCAAAATGAGAATTTATACTTGTAACTGATGTGAGTGCTACACTTGATATACATGCTCTAAAAAATGCTCTTACATATTTTGAAAATGTATGAGTCGAATGAGTAACTTCTACTTTAATACAGAAGAAATATGAAGAGAGTATTACATCTTCGTGAAAAACCTATTGGGAGATAGAAACTTTTATCAGAAGGTACGAAACACTTTTTTACTCTTGTATTGGTTTCACTGGAAAATTTTCGTTATTTAAAAAAGAAATTTTTAAAGATAAAAAATGGTATTTTCCTTCTGATGCTGATGACTTTGATATGGCACTTTTTATAGTGAAAAATGGAGGAAGAGTGTTGCAGGCAGATGATGTTTTTGCTTTTGAAAATGCTCCTAAAAATGCTCAAGATGTAACTCATCAAAGACAGAGAATTATTGTACAGACCATGAATTCACTTCTTCATTATCGTAGTCTTTTTCGTTTCAGTAGATTTTGATATATTCTATTTTCTAGAAAACTCCTCCCTCTTTTGAGTCCTATACTTTTTCTTATCTCTTTCTTTTCTTTTGCAGTTTTAAGTTTCGCAACACCCATATTTTTATATTTTTTTATTTTCCTTGTTTTGTTAGTAGTTATCTATGTAGGGAAAATTCAGCTTTCTTTTTTGAAATTTCTATATTATGTGATACTATTAAATATAGTTATTTGTAAGTCTTATATTGCTTTCTGAGCTTGAAAAGATTTTACAAAATGGGACAAGATTAATAGTACAAGAATATAGTATGTTACAAGGAAAAAAAATACTTTTTGTTACTCCTAGATTTTTTTATCCACCTAATGATGGTGCTAAGATAGTTTTTTTCTGAGCTTTTAAATATCTCTCAGATAATAATGAAATTGATGTTATCTCTAATATTTCTACTAATGACAAGAAATATATCCCCTATATTCAAAATAAAGTAAAAAAGATGTCATGTCTTGATTTTGATGTAAAAAAGCAGCATCTTTTTCTTTTGCTCAGGTCACTTTTTACAAGGACATCATACTTATATCTCAAGTATTTTCGACAAGCATTTATAGATAAATTAGACGAATTCCTTGGGGCAAAAGAGTATGACATAATTTGGATTGAGAGTTCGTATATGAGTTTTTTTGTTCCACATATAAAAGAGAAGTATCCAAATGTGAAAGTATTTATAAGAAGTCATAATGTAGAGTTTCTTCTCTTGCAGAGGATTCATGATGAGACAAAAAATCCAATAAAGAGATTTCTTTTAAAAAGAGAAATTGATTTTATGAAAATTCAGGAAGTTGAAATGATGAAAAAAGCAGATAAGATATTCACTATTTCTCTAGTAGATAGAAAAATGTTTATGGATAAAGATACAACTCTAGAGACAAAACTTGTTATGTTGTATCCTGTTGTTGATTTTACAAAATATAAGAAAAGTCCTGTTCCAACTGAGAAAAATATTGTTTTCATAGGTTCTATGGATTACCTTCCAAATGCACATGGAATTGAATGGTTTGTGAATAAAGTATTTCCTGAAGTAGAAAAGGTTCATCCTGATGTAAAACTTTATATTGTTGGTAATGGAATGCCGAAATCTTTCCACAAATGGAAACAAAAAACAAACATTATCTTAGATGTATGAGTAAAAGAAGATACGTATTACTATGATTTAGCTCAGATATTTATCTGCCCACTATTTTCATGAAGTTGAATAAAAATAAAAATTATTAATGCTTTTGCTACGGGGAAAGCTATCCTTTCGACTACTGTTTGAACTGAAGGACTTGATGTTATTGATAAGAAGCATATTTTTATCTGAAATACTCAAGAAGAATGGATTCAATCACTTAATGAAAACTTGTGAAGGCAAGAAGTTTTGCAGAAACTTTGAGATGAGTGAAATGTATTTGCGAATGATAATTTTAACCCTAATACGGTTTTCTCTAAATTAGAAATGTAAAACTATGAAAACAATTCTTTTAGTCTGATCATACTGCCAAAATAATTTTGGGGATGATATGTTATTCTTCATTATTGAGAAAATCTTAAAAGAGAAATTATGAGATTTTAAACTCAATATTATTTCTGAGAACGCTTCGAATCCTTACAGTACGGATTCAAAAATCCAGTATATTCTCAAGAGAAATCTTATGGGAGTTATTCGCGCTGTTATATCTTCTGATGTAGTTGTAGTATGACCTTGAAGTGTTTTTAGTTGACTCTTTAACCCTCAAAAGGAGACCTTGTTTGTTTTTTATGTTTCCGTCTTTGCTCGTTTCTTCTTTAAAAAACTTATTTTCCTAGGTATAGACTATTCTCCCATCCAGAGTAAACTTTTTTCTTTTCTTTCTCTTTTTAGTCTTTTTTTATCAGATAAAATATTTGTAAGATTTAAACAAAACTACCTTAAGCTCGATAGATATCATATGCTTTGAGAAAAACTCCAAACTATCAATGATCTTATTTTCTGTAACTATACTAAAGAACTTTTTTACTTGGGAAAATCTGAGTATGAAAAAGTCAAAGGGCAAGCAATGATAGTAATATCTGATTTGAGTTTTTCTTTTCATATAGAAAGCTATGAAAAATTTATCGCCTCAAGTATTAAACTTTTGCAAGAAAAAGGGTATAACGTAAAAATACTCTCTTTGAATATGTCTTCATATGGTAATAAAGATACTGAATATTTAAAGGCCTTAAGTCAAAATTACTCACTTAGTATTCCTGAGGGGTCATTTATATCTTTTGATACTTGGAACAAGGAAAATATAGCTAGTGTATTTAAGCTCATTTGAGAGTCTGAAGTAGTTTTAAGTAATAAGCTCCATTCTCATATTGTTGCTGCAATACTTTGAGTAAATATTATCTCTTTCTCTTATCATGATAAGATGAGGTATCTTAATCACTCCATTGGCTTAAAGGAGGCTTTTAATTTTGATATTAATCACATAACTATTGAGAATCTCGAAAAATATCAATCAGATTTTTCCCAAATGCTCCATGTCTTTATTGAGTCAGAGGGAATTAACTTTGATACCTTGAAAGTTTCTCAAGAAATCAGTAAAAATCAGGAAATAATAGACCAAATAAAGGTTTAATTTCTTTTTTTCAATTTTTATATATAATTTTCTCATAAATATATTTTATGAAGAAGATATCTTTTTTTTGAGCATATTGCTACAATAATATTTGAGATGATTTGTTTTTTTATGTTATTTTTTCTATGCTGAAAAGACAACATAATGACAATTTT
>CAYUZH010000072.1:4663-5266 GCA_964449635.1 uncultured Candidatus Peribacteria bacterium
CCATACTAGCAAGAATTCTATGAAAGAAGATTACTTTTTTATGAATTGATTTTGTCCCAATTGATAATGTTATTTTAAGATATTTGGCATTATTTAGTCTTTTTCTTTCAGAAAAAATTTATGTAAGATTTGAAGATAATTTTAATATGTTAAAGAACGTACCATTGCTTTCTTCAAAGCTTTACTTAGTAAATGACTTAGTATTTTCCGAATTTTTCACGAAAATCTTTTTTGAAAAACCAACTAAATCTAAAGATATAAAAAAAGTTTGAATTGTTCTTTCAGATCTTTCATATTTTTGAAATAATAGTATTGTTGAAAAATTGTATTTAGAGGTAATAAAAGAACTTACTAAAAGAAATTTTGAGATAGTTTTTTTGATTTTAAATAATTGAATATCTCAAGATAAAGATTTGAAATATATTAACAAATTTCTCTCTGAAAAATTCCCTTTAAAAAAACACTTTAGAATTGTACACTATACATGAAATTGGACGATAGAAAATATTATTAATGCTATTGATGAGATATATTCTTATAGTATACTTATTTCTAATAAACTTCATTCAAGTATTATATCATCAATTATTTGAACGAGTTTTT
>CAYUZH010000072.1:5276-6078 GCA_964449635.1 uncultured Candidatus Peribacteria bacterium
TGAGATCTCTCAATCAAACTGTATGACTTCATCCAGATTTTAATTTTGATATTGATAAAGTTAATGAATCTAATCTTGATGAGTATATAATACGATTTGAAGCTTCTATCGAAAAAATGGAGGTCATTCAGACACTAAATTATAATTTTGATAATGTCCAAAAAATTGTAAGGAAGAATCAAATAATTCTTGAATCTATAATCTTTTAAAATATGTATTTTTTAATATTTCTTAAAAAAATTGAATGGAGATTGATACAATTTTTCAAGCTAAAAAAATTTAAGTCTGTTTGAGTTTGAGCAGAAATCTGTTTTTGAATTTTTTCAGATGTTGGTTGTATTGATATAGGGGATTATGTGTACATTGGAGAGTGAGCTATTTTTCATGCTGCTTGATGAATTTCAATCTGATCTTGAACTATTATTTGACCAAATGTACTTATTAGAAGCTCTAATCATCCATATAAAAATCAAGAATTTATTCCTTATGGATTCTGAATTGAAGAAAGAAAAGTTTTTATATGAGAGAACTGTTGGATTTGAGAATGAGTAAAAATAATACCTTGAGCTGTGATTTGAGAATGATCAATTATATGAATGTGAGCTGTTGTAGGTTGAAAAATTCCTCCCATGAGTATTGTTGTATGAAATCCTTGAAAAGTTATAAAAACTAGAGATGTAGACATGTACCAAAAAGCTAAGGAGAAATGAAATATATATTTGAAGCATAAGTTTATTAAAAAATAATATGAAAATTTTCCACATAGTATGCCATACTATGGAACAGTATTATCCATTTTTAA
>CAYUZH010000073.1:0-1899 GCA_964449635.1 uncultured Candidatus Peribacteria bacterium
TTTGTTTATCTCAATTTGATATTTCTTTTGCTTGTTTCTCAGCTTTGTAGAGATCTCCGAGTTGAAGCCATTCTATTTGTTGTTTTTTCAAAAGCTTTTTTATATCATCTGGATGTTCTTTTGAAAGTTCACGAAATTTTTCTCTCTCTTCGATAAATACTTTCGCAAGTTCATCAAATTGAAATTGAGAAAGCGTTGGAACAGCATCAACAACACGTTTTTTCTCAAGAGTTGAAAGAGAAAGAGAATGTTTCAGTAAATCATGAAATGTTTCAGGAACTACTTTTATATCTAGTGAATGAAGTTTTATAAGAGCAAGTACTATAGAATCGGTCTCTGCTTCTGATATGTTTGGCATAATTGAACCATCTTGTATAAAAGCTCCGTCTTGTTGGGTCATAGAATAATTTGGATAATCGATTAAATCTAGTAAAATTATATAAGAAAAAAAAATAATTCAATGTTTTATTGAATAAAAAAATGAGAATACATCAGGGAGAGACGTGAAAGTTATAGAAATTAATAGTAATTTAAATATTATTTGAAAATTTTGTTTTTATATTTATGAGTTTTTTCAAAACAAAATGAGTTATCCTCGCTGTCAAAAAGAAAGAATGAGATGAAACCATTTATACATTCTTTTCTTTTGAATATGGAAAAATTCTGATACAAAAGAAGAAAAAAATACGAGAAAAGCCTCTTGATATCGGATATGTTATTCAGTGTGAAGTCGTTACGCAAGATGGGAAAAGTATTCACAAAGTAAAAAATCTTAAGATTAAAAGCCAGTTTCTCTATGAACAAAGAGAGTTTCGTATTATCAATGAATACCTTACTTTGATAGCGCTGATAAAAAAATTGACTCCCGACGGAGTTCCTATTCGAGAGATTTATAAAGTTATTTCTTCTCTTCATAAATTAAAAGAAATCTCTGAAGAAAATATTATCCTATGAGAGTTAAAAACTCTCAATATTCTTGGTCTTCTCAAATGAGAGAACGAAAATCCTCTCATTCAGAAACTACTAAAATTTATAGACCAAAATAGTGTTGACACTATTTATAAACTGAGATGAATTGATGAAAGCTTAAGGAAAGAATTAAAAAGTTTAGTTGTTTTTTAATAACTTAAAAAAGACGTTATACATCACGTCTTTTTTCGCTCTTCTGATACTTATTTAATACCCTACACCTTCTCTAATTCTTTCAAGGAGACTTTTATCAACATCGGATATATGACGTGGCATTTTTGCGTCAATTTTAACGATAAGATTCCCTATCTGGCTTCCTTTTGATTTTCAAAGTTCTTTTAACTTCAAAATAAATCTCAAAAATCAAACGAAAAACCACCCTGATTTCATCATCAAAATTGTGAAAATATGTCTTCGTAGTTCATTCATCAAGCAGTTCCACCAAATGGATTTCCTCATGCTCACGAATTAAAGGTTTGACCAAAGGTATCATATTGCTTTCTCTTTTCATTATTTGAAAGAATATCATTCGCTTCATTGATTTCTTTAAATTTTTCTTCTGCCTTTTTATCTCCTTTGTTACGATCAGGATGATACTTCATCGCTTGCTTTCTATAAGCCTTTTTTATCTCTTCTTCCGAAGCTCATTTGGGTACTCAAAGAATATCATAATAATTTTTTGACATAATTTACTTGACTTATTTATATTTTTAATTATAAGTATTTAACTTAATTAATTCTTTATTTTCTTTCTCTATGAAAAAAATCCTTCTCATTATATCGACTATTATTCTCTTTTCAATACCAACCTTTTCTTTTGCAAACGATGGAACCATCGAAGAGCTTCTTGATATAAAATATGGTCCTGAAGTATTTGAACTTGAGATGATTGAATTCCCAGTCTATACGTTCAATGATGCAAATATGCAA
>CAYUZH010000073.1:1988-5903 GCA_964449635.1 uncultured Candidatus Peribacteria bacterium
CCTCAAAGGAGCTATCATCGAAAAATATTCAAATGACGAATTTGAATATTATCAAATGAAATGAATTATACGTAGCTTCTCAAGTTTTGTATACTATACGAATCTTATGTTTGAAGGGGTAAAAGAAAAAGAAAATGGCAATAATGACAAAGATATCGCAAGAAAAATAAAACGAAACTATGAGACCTCAAGAAGTTTTTATAATAAACTAAGAAATATCGTATTTAAAAAATAATATGACTCGATTTTGAATTCTTCTCGCTGCTTGATTGACTCTCTCTTGATGTGCTAGCATTCCAAAAGAAAAAGATTTTTGAAATAGTACCTCGGCTCAAGTGACAGATATACTTTCACACAAAGAAAGTAACTCACAAAACCGAATTCTTTATACAGAGCCTCTTAGTCAAACATTTCCAAAAAGTACAAAGGAACTTTTATGAAATGTAAGAAAAGTTCGTCCCCTCTTATGATTTCGTGAATTTTGTGAAAGAGAAAAAAGAAGTCCCCTTTGTAAGGATTCTTATGAAGATAACAAAGGTTATATATCTCTTGAAAAATATTTTTCATCTATATCAAAAATTCATGCCTTTGTAAATACTCAAATTATCCCAACAAATGATATCGAAAGATACAAAAAAGAAGAATTTTGGGAATCACTTGCCTGAAAAGAAGATTGGCGATGAGATTGTGATAAGTACGTTCTTACAAAAATAGATATGCTTCTCCATCAGTGAATTCCTCTAAAGGCAATGCGTCCAGTTGCCGTAATGAGATATAACGAACAAATAAAAGCATATGAAGGACATCTCACTTTGATTATTTTTACTAACAGATGAGTACTTATTTTAGATAATCTTCAAAATGATATATTTATAGGATTGAAGATTGATGATATTTTACAAGATAAAACACTTTGATATACAAAAATTATGCAAATCCCCTCAGATGAGCAGCCTAATATATGGGTAAAAAGAAGCTAAAAAAATCTCCAAAATTTGGAGATTTTTTATGTATTTGACCAATCGAGGTTATACACTCATTCTTTTTCGTCACTTACTATCGTTTTATCTTTGAATGTAACTACTCTTTTTTTAAGTGAATCAACCACATTTTTATCATGGGTTGCGATGATGATTGTTTTACCTTGAGAATTGAGTTCAAGAAGTATCTCCATAATCCCTGCTGCTGTGACTGGATCAAGATTTCCAGTTGGTTCATCTCCAATAATCACTTGCGGATCATGTACAAGAGCTCTCGCAATCGATACTCTTTGTTTCTCTCCCCCTGAAAGTTCATAGACAAAATTATCTTTTTTTATGAGAAGTCAAACAAGTTTGAGAGTCTCTGGAACTTTTCTTTTTATATATTCTTCTTTGTATCAACATACTTCCATAGCAAAGGCGACGTTTTCATAAACACTCTTTGAATCAAGAAGCTTATAATCTTGAAAAATCACTCCTATTTTTCTACGGTATGCAAGGAGAACATCATCATTGAAATTTTTGTAAAGAAGAGCTCAATTATCAAGAACGATATCACCATACATGGGACGAAAGTCACCGATAAGAGCACGAATAAGCGAGGTTTTTCCGCTTCCTGATGATCCAATAAGAAAAACAAATTCTCAGGAATGGATATCAAAGCTTACCTCTTTAAGGATAATTTTATTTCAAAATGCGAGTGTAATGTTATCTACTTTCATGATACAAAGTGAAAAGAAAAAAATACATCCGTAAGGATATATTTTTTTGGCTTTTAGGCAAGGAAAATAGGAGGAAACTCTCTTGACAACTACAGAGAAATGGAATCAATATAGTAAGAAGTATTTCTTGGAAAATAGAGAAGAGAGTTTTTATTATTTCTTCATTATTGTATATTCATTCTTTTTCAAGCAGTTCTTCCAAATACTTCGGGATGATAGAATTCATATGCTTGTGTTGGTTTAATTCCAAAGTCTCCTACATGGGTCAAACGAAGAAGATACGATACAGCATGAATTCATGGTTGAAGCTCTGTTGTATATCAAAAGAATCTATCCGTTCTATACTCTGTTTTCTCAAATGGAGAATCCATAAACTCAAACGCTGCTTTTGATGACGTATCAAGATTTGGATTCACGATTTCACTTCCACTTGGGATATAACTTTCGAATGCTACTTTATCACGAGTTTCTGCATTTATAACTTGAGAATATGCAATAACCAATTGTCATACTTTTCATGACGAGAGAGGAGTTATGTATTCAAATACATTTTTTGGATATTTGAGCTCGTCACTTGAAAGACTTCCTGAGAGATATTTTTCCCATTCAGTTTTTTTCAGTCATTCTACTTTTTTATATTCTTCAAAATCATAGTACTCTGAAGTCAGCGCAAATCCTTCGTCACGAGCTTGTATCATTTCACTTGGGAGATAATACCCAAGATTCATATCATAGTAGAGAGTTCCCTTTCCTTCTACTGTAAAATTCAGAGTATTGTTTGAAGTCAGTTCACTTCCAGAAAACGTATGAGTAAATGTTTCTAAAAAGTTTTTTGAAGTAAACAATTGTGTCAAAGCGGATTTCCCATTGAGAGAAATACGAGCTTGAAAACTTGTATTTTTGGCTTCTCAGGTACTTGCAAGATAGCTTGATATCGCTTGAATAGTTGCAATAGTATCTTGAGTAGAACCGAAATTTCCATCACGTTTTTGCGACATTATCCATCTTTGGAGATTATCCACAAGAACTTCTTGGTCAGCGAAATTTTTTGGTCAAAAGAGCGCAATATTTTCAAGAAAAAGTGCCGTATTTTGGATGCGAGAATAGAGGGTCGAACGACCGATATACGCTCCTTTGGGATTTAATACAAGTTCTTCATTTTGAACGGTTTGTAAAAGAGCTTGTCCTTCGCTTATGAGTTTCTCTTTTTGACTCGTTACCAGTGTTGGAATATCTTTTAACAATGCTATCACTTTTGCTTTTTTTAAAAGTGTTGAAACCGATGGGTTTTTAAAATCGAGAAGCGTATACATTTTGTAGGCTTCATAATCATTTTTTTTGTAGATCAAAATCGCCTCAATCGCTTCTAATCTTTGGAGTTCATCGTACTTACAATCATCATATTTTGTCACCACACATCCTTCTCTTTGGTTTTTATAAAATCTTGTTTTCAGATACTTTTCGAGTTTTTTAAAGGTATCATCATCGAGCGTATATCCTGCATCACGAATTTGTGAATTGGACTTTAAAATATAAGAAGAAAGCGAAAAGTCTGAATAGTTTGGATACGTATTATCTATATCATACCAATAGACGAATCCTCCATCATTTTTTTGATATTTTCGTATATCAGTGAGGTATTCTTGAATCACTTGATCGAGAGATTTCTCTTTTTCTTTTCAGGTTTCACTATCAAAGTATTTGACCATTTTTGTTTTCAAATCAAATGGTTGTCAGAGAGTATCATAGAGTTTTTTGATAACGATGTTTGGGAGTACACTACTTGTTTTTTGTTCGGAACATCCATATGGATAGTTTGCGAGATAATCTATACTCTCTATGACCGATGAGAAGAGTGTCGCACCATACGTCAGTTTTAGGGTTGGAAGCCCCTGTTTAATATTAGATATATCTACTTTTTCATCCGAAGCAATACTTTGAGTTTTCCCAGTTGTTGCCGTGGTTTCCCTTATTGAATTTTCTTTGAGTTCGAGACGTTTGATAACGCTATCACTTTGATCTCATCCTTTTAGTTTTGCATCTATTTTAAAGCTAACAAATGGAGTTGTGTTTTGAGCAAAAAGTCCTCTGTCTCTAATTTTTACTTGCAGCGGTACAACTTTTGAAGCTCCATTTTCAATAAAAATAGAATCTATTTTCTTTGAGAGGAGAGTAAAGTTTTTCCCTGTGAGGCTGATTTCAAATTCTCCCGA
>CAYUZH010000074.1:0-835 GCA_964449635.1 uncultured Candidatus Peribacteria bacterium
CAATGTATTTTTTTACTGTTTCTTCATTATCACATTCTATTTCAACAAGAGTTGGGATTCCATCATAAGTATCAATATCAAATTTAATATGTTCTTCGGCAATAGCATATGAAACTCTCTGTTTCTTTTTCGCACGGTACGGCTTTAATCCAAACAATTCTATAATCTGATAAAATTGGTCAAATCAAAGGATTTTATATTCTTTTTCAAGAGCATCACGAGTAGTTCTTCATTTTTTAGCAGCAGATTTTCTCTTAAGCGTATAAAAATAATCAACTTCTTTCTCTCAACTTTTATAATCTTTTCTTTTTCTGATGCGGAAACTACGTTCTTCCTTTTTATCAGCATCAAATCGCCTATCAGGATAGTCAAAATAAAGATCCTCTATTTTTCCATCAAATACTTTTTTTGCTCATAAATCCTCCAAAATATTTATAAGAGCTTTTTTATCAATATTAAGAATTTTTAATTCACTTTCAACATCAAGTTCATTGGTAATATTTTTACTATAATCAAGAAGTCAGTAACTTTTTAAAACAATAAAAAGTGTTGTTAACTCTTTATCTTTCAGTATATCATGAATTTTTTTTCAAAGTTCTCATGGAACATCTTGAGGAGTTATTTGTGAAACATCAATACCTGATTTTTTAAATATTTCAAGAATCCAATAAAGAAAAATCCTATACTGAACATGGTCAAGAATATGTTTTTTTCAGGCTACTCGAAAAAGTTTTGATTTATCAAGAATCTTATCAACTTCTCTACAAACTCAAGCCATATATTTATGTATCCCATGGACAGAAACTTCTAAAATATCAAATTTTTTAAGGATTAA
>CAYUZH010000074.1:845-5807 GCA_964449635.1 uncultured Candidatus Peribacteria bacterium
AGTCATTTAAAAAATCATGAAAACACATTAAAAATCGCTTTTGGTCATTTTACATTTAAATCTTGAAGAATTTTTCCCTCATCAATATCCTCAAAGCTTCCCAAACTCAAGGTATTACTCGCCTTAAAAGCCATAAATTTTGCTTATAATTTTAAAACTTTGGCTAATTCTAATAAGGATTTTTTTTTTCGCAAATTTATTATTCATTATTTTTTTTTGTTGACAATATGTAATTTCTTTACTCCAAAAAGATTAATCTATAATAATAAAGGTTTAATTTTATAACCTTTACTATTATGAAGCTCAATCACCCACAAAAGAGATTTTTTCTCGCGATAACACTTGGTACTCTATTTTGATTTCTCTGTGCCTATTTTGCATCAGGAAGCATGGGCCCATGATTTTGGTGGAGTCCTATGATGTGGAATATAGTCACTAGTAGAATGGTGACAGGAATTGTTATCTGATGTGTATGAGTATATAAACGTCATCCTGTATTTTGATTTAAAATAAACGCACTCTCTCGCTGAGCTCTCATCTGAGCTATTACCTCACTTCCTCTCGCTATCGGATGAATGATATCACCAGTAGAATGAATGTCTGCAGCAAATATCTTTTGGGCAAGTCTCATTATGTGAGTAATTTATGGAATCATTATTGACCTCGTTGCAACAAGATGGGGATGAGAAGGGAAAAAACTTCTTGAAGACTTAAAAAACTAAAAAATAATTATCAAAAAAGAACCGAAACGGTTCTTTTTTGATTCTTTGTATTATATCTTCTCTCCATCTACATCTATCTTCACCTCTACTTTTGGAGCTATATTCTCAGCAGCTTTTTTTGCTTCGTACGCTTTCTTTTGTTCTTCATAGCGAGCCTGTTCCTCGGCTGATATAACTCTTTTGAGTCCAATTCTTCCTTTTTCTTTATTGATTTCAATAACTTCGATCTCAACTGAATCTCCTACTTTGAGGATATCCTCAACATTCATCACTCTTTGAAGTGCAAGTTTTGAGATATGAATCATTCCTGATTTTCATTTAAATTCTACGATAGCTCCAGTTCCAGCGATGATAGCCACGACTTTCCCCTCGTGTTTCTCACCAACTGTTGGTTCCCAACAGATAGCCTGTACTTGAGAAAGAGCTGACTGAAGTTTTTCTGCATTTTTTCCAGTAAATACGGTTCTTCCATCATCTTCAATATGAATCGTTACTTCACACTCTTTTTCCATACGTTGAATATTTTCTCCTCATTTTCCGATGATTTCTCTAATTTTATCAGTTGGCACCATTATTGAAATAATTCTTGGAGCATACGCAGAAAGTTCTTTATTTGGAACAGAAACAATTTTTCCCATTTCTGCAAGAATATATCAAATTGAACGTTCTCATTGAGTAAACGTCTCTTTAAATACTTGCATAGAAAGTCCTTTGATTTTTACATCAAGTTGCATCGCAGTAATCCCTCTGGTACTTCTTGCGAGTTTAAAATCCATATCTCCGAGGAAATCTTCTTGTGCCTGAATATCTGAAAGTATTTTATATTGTCCCGTTTTTTCATCATAAATCATCCCCATAGCAATCCCAGCGACCGGCGAAGTAATAGGAACCCCAGCGTTCATCAAACTCATAGAAGACCCAGAAACTGAACCCATCGAACTTGATCCATTACACGTTGTAATTTCTGAAACGACACGAATCATATATGGGAAATCTGTTTCACTTGGAAGCACAGGAAGAAGCGCTCTTTCAGCAAGTTTCCCATGTCAAACTTCACGACGTCCAACTCCACGCATCATACGGACTTCTCAAACTGAATACGGAGGAAAATTATAATGATGGATGTAGCGACGAGTCGATTCGTCAAACATATCATCAATAAGCTGGATATCATCAGGCCCTCCAAGTGTTACAATAGAAAGTGCTTGTGTCATCCCACGACGAAATAATGCCGAACCATGAGTACGAGGCAGAAGTCCAACTTCTCCTGTTACTTGACGAACTTCATCAAGTTTACGACCATCAAGGCGTTTTTCACTCGTGAGAACATTTTTTCTCATCACTTCTTTCACTCTTTTATAGACAAGTTCTCAGATAAATCCAAGACTTTCCATTGCTTCTTCTTCTGATTTTTCACCTATTCCCTCAACGAGATTGTTTTGAATAATATATTGTTTTACTTCTATATCGAGAGCATCAAGCCCGTGTTGAAAATCTTTTTTCCCAGTATTATACAGTATCTCCAGTTTTGCCTCTGTAAGAAATTCTCTTACTTTTTCGTAAAGTGTTTCATCTGGTTTGTTGTAAAATTCTTTTACGGTTGATTCTCCGTATATTTTTTTGTACTCTGCCATAAAATCATTTTGTGCTGCCGATAATTCTTTGATAAGTTTGTGAGCATACTCAAGAGCCGCTACCATTTCATCATCACTCACTTCATTGGCTTCTGCTTCTACCATTGTGATAGCATCATCCGTTCCAGCGACAAGAAGTGCGAGACGAGTTTCTTTTTCATCACTAAATTTTGGGTCAAAAACAAAAGTTCCATCTTGTTTTTTAATGATTCTCACTCCAGAAACTGGTCCTTCAAAAGGAGCTCCTGACATAAGAAGTCCGAGACTGGCTCCAGTAATTCCAAAAAATCAGAGATCAGATTCATTTGAGCTTGAAAGTACCGTTGCGATAATCTGTACATCGTTAATAAAGCCTTTCGGAAACATAGGTCTAATTGGTCTATCAATAAGACGAGAAGTGAGTATAGAAGCTTCACTTGGTCTCCCCTCTCTTTTATTAAAGCGATTTCCTCCAACTTTTCCTGTTGCATAAAATCTCTCTTGGTAATCAACAACAAGTGGGAAAAAATCCGCTTTTTCATTGACTCCGTCTTCTTTTACCCCAACCGTTACGAGGAGCATATTTCCATCATCATCACTCATAACGACACTTCCATTGGCAAGAAGCGCGAGTTTCCCGGTTTCAAAATGGATATTTTTTCCTCCTATACTATAAGTCTTTTTCAAAACTGGATAGAATGGAGCATTTTTATCTGATAATCATTGCATAAAAAAGTAAAAATAAAAAAGTAAAAATAAAAAATCTTTCGTTGTCATTCCGAGGAACGAAGAATCCCTTATACGTTAATATAAAGAAAGATTTCTTTTAAAGGTTTTAATTTGAAATATATAATTTTGTTTTTAGTAAATTACCTATTTGTTCATCTCCTTTGTAAGGAAAGGTCAGGTGAGGTAAATAAATACTTCACTAAAAACAAAGACAAAATATACTATTTCAAAGTGACTAGAGTATAGGAAGAAATAAGTTTTTTTCAATAAAAAAATAGCCAAACGGCTATTTTTTTATGATTTTTTCTCTCATTTTTTGTAGAAAATTCTTTGGTGCATGGATAATTTTCTTTGCAGGACTCTCTGTAAAATCAAAAGTAAAATCTGTTTTTATTTCTCATTTTTCACTCATCAAAATCGCAATCCCTTGAGTTGCTTCAAATTTCGATAGTATAATATTGAGAGAAACCATTATAGGCATAGCAAGAATCATACCCATACCACCCCAAAGTATTCACCAAAATCAAAGCGAAAGCATAATAACAAGGGCACTCAAATTAAGTTTATTTCACATAATTTTTGGCTCGACAACATTTGACATCATCATCTGGATAGCAATAATCCCAAACATATTAATAATAGCAAGGGTCAGACTATCAAACTGAATAAATCAAAAAATAATAGGAAAAAGCATTGCAATAAAAGAACCAATATTTGGAATAAAATCGAGAATAAAAATAAGAAATGCCCAAAAAAGTGCAAAATCCAATCAAGTCAGGAGCATCACTATATAACTTATTGTTCAGGTAGTAAAAGCAATCATACTCTTCAGAAAAAAGTAAGACGATATATCTTCTCGAATCTGATGAATCGTTTGTAGTATCTGTCATTCGTGTTTACTTTTCGCAGCGAGGGTTTTCATTTTTTTTGTAAAATATCTATATTCTAAAAGAAGAAATAGAGTATAAAGAAAGACAATAGAAGCATTTGCTAAAAAAGAAGTAATAACACTTCAAAAGAATTGTATCAATGTTGGAAAGTTTATATATCCAATAACTGTTTGTATATTAATCTTCTCAAGAATCTGATACTGAGAATTGAGAAAGGAAACATAGGAAGTTATTTTTTGTTGATAGACAGGAGCAACTTCAACCAGTTGAGCATAATTTGTCGAAAATATTTGCCCTATAAAATAAAGTAGAACAATAATAGAAGAAACCGAAAGAAAATATGAAACTGTTTGATTTCTAATATGCCCATTATAAAAATTAGCAATTCAAACAATAAAACTTGTCAAAAAAAGAGCAAGCAGGAAAGGAACTATAAATTGCTGTCAAATAGAGAGTATATAGAAAACAAGATAGATGATAATTCAAAGATGGGCAAGATTCGCAAGAGATGGAGAAGAATGATTTTCAGTCATAAATTTATTCACTTATACGATAAAGATTTCATTTTGAGTATATTTCTCTCGAATTTGGTGAAGTGATTGCAGGAAAAACTATATCACATTTTCGAAGGGTTGATACAAAATCGACAAACTTATCACATGGACAAGAATTACAAGTCACATTTCCATATATTATATCTTTTGATCATTCATACAAACACGAAGCTTTATCAATAATCGGCTTACACGTTCATTTTATTGGACATATAAGAGGATCTGTTGTGTCACAACTATACCCAGGATCACATCAACAAGTGGCACTACATCTCGTCTCATATACAGGACATCATTGATTAACAGCAGGTCCAGCAACAAGAGGACACTTATCATCACAATCAGTCACTCCATCATTATCAATATCTTTTGTACAGTCTCGTTTCAGTACTTTTATTATCACAGTTGCTTCTCCACTTCTTCATTCAGAATCAGTTCAAATAAGTTTTGTTTG
>CAYUZH010000075.1:0-5084 GCA_964449635.1 uncultured Candidatus Peribacteria bacterium
AGTAAGTGCAAGATCTCCTCTGATAGTTCCAGGAGCTGCTTCTACTGGGTTTGTTGCTCCAACGATACTTCTGAGTGATGGAATTACATCAGCTCCTTCAACCACAAGTGCCATAATAGGACTGATAGTCATATATGCTACAATCTCTGGAAAAAATGGTTTTGAGGCGAGGTGAGCATAATGTTCAGCGATAAGTTCTTGTGTCATATTGATCATTTTCATACCGATAATTTTTACTCCTTTTTTCTCAAAACGTCCAACAATTTCACCGATAAGACCTCTTTGAACCGCATCTGGCTTAATAAGTACGAGACTTCTTTGCATAATTTTGTTTTTAAAATAATAAGTTAAGCGAATTATATGAATTTATAAGTAAAAGCAAGGGAAAATTTGACAATTTTTTTATTTAGAATAAGACAGGAGTAAATGGTAGAGATAATGGTAAAGGGTATCTTTTTTTGTCTTCTTCTTTCATTTGAGGAAAAAAAGTAATACTTCATCTATTACTGCTCTGTATTCTTATTATTAATTGTCATTTACAACAGTCTTCAAAAATTATTTCTTTTACTGGGCAATCACCCTCTTTACAGATTCAAGAGAGGATATTATTTATTTTTTGTGGTATTGTTGGGTTTCATGGAAGAAAAATTTGTTCTACCTTTTCTATTACTCTTTGTTTGTTGTTTCAAATTTGTTCTTCTCAACTTGCAAGAGCTCAGGTTATAAGCAATCAACTTGCTATAATAGTGGATAATACCCTTCACATTTTATATTTAATTTAAGAAATAGGACGGGATACTATTAATTAATTTCTAAATATCAAATTTATTTGTCAAAAATATATTTTTTAATTTAGAAAAATAAAAAAGAATCTTTAAAAGACTCTTTTTATAATGTAATTTTTACTCTTTTGCTTTTATTGTGAAATATCCAGTTTGTGGTTGGGAATCTTTTTTGTTTGTGAAAAGTTCGTATGATATCAAAATTTTTCCTTCTCAAAGCTTTTGTGCCTCTACTCGAGAAGCGTTTCAAGGAATTTTTGATCTAATAATTTTTTCTACTCCTATTCAATATTGTCAGTCATCATCTATTTCAGAAAGGATTTTTTTTATGCTAGATTCAAGAGTATTTTCTGGAGATACAGCTAAGGCTATTTTAGAAACAGTACTTTCTTGAGCCTTTGATACTGCTATATGTATTGTTGTTGCTAGCAATATTCCTCATCAAATTGCTGATAAAATATCTCATTTTGCCATACTTAAATTTTTAAATAATATTTTTCTTTTGATAGTAATAATTTATTTAAAAATATCAAAATATTTTTGTCAAAAAATAAATCTCTTCAATTGTGAAGAGACTTATTAGGAAACATATCAAAATCATCTATTCCCTGCTTGTTGTACATCAAAGGCAATTTTTCTTGCTATGGGTATAGGAAGTCATACACATCAAAATGTTTTTCCCCATCCTGCATCTCTCCCATTTCATACTCAATGAAAATATCTTCATCCATATGCTTGAGCGAGGTCTGATTGTATAGAAGCTCCTAACACGGTTCGAGAGGTTCTATCGTTATTTGCTGATCCATTTGGAGTATCTGCAATAACAACTCTATTAAAGCGGTGTACCATTTTTATAGGAGTTTTTCTATCTAACTCGACATATCTTCCTGTAGTTACTCAATTTTGTCAGATTATTATTGTGAATTCTTGTATATTACCATTTCTTGCTATATAAAGTCATCTTTTATTTTTACTGTCGGCCAAGGTGATAGGAACTTTTCTTTCAAGAATTTCTTGTTGTTCTCTGGAGTTGAGTTTTAAAAATAATTCATCAAAAATAATCCTCCATCTTTCGCTAAGGTTTTCTCTGATATCTGAATTTTCCGCTATTTTAAGAGTCTTATTTTTTCATTCTATTTCTTTTTCTGTCATCGGAGTATGAAAAGGTTCTTTTGCGCTTTTTTTCAAGGCTTGTAAGGTATCTCATCAGATGATTCCGTCTATGGTCATATTTCAAGTAACTTTTTGAAATCTTGCTATAGCTTTTACAAATTCTTCTGATGAACTTTTTTCATCAATACTGAGTACTTTTGCTAATCCTTCTCTCTTATCTTTTGGGAATTTTTTCTCAAAATCTTTTATTGCTTTTTTTGTATCAAATCTATATGATTCTTGTTCTCTTGTTTCTTTGTTTGAAGGAAGAGGATTACTTTTTTTTCACTCAATTGCTTGGAGTGTTTTGGGTCCTATAATTCCGTCAACAACAAGTCAGTTTTCTTTTTGAAATTTCATAACGGCTTTCATTGTATCCATTCAATAAATTCCATCAGATTCTATTCAGAGAGAACTTTGAGCTTTTTTAATTCATTTTTCTCATACGAGTCATTGCACGAGTGCTCCGTAATCTTCATTGATAAGTTGGCGGAGTTTTGAAAAAGTTTTGTTAAAAATATCTTCCTTTGCTTCTTCGTAGGCTTTTTGAAGAGCTTCTTTTTCTTCATGTGAAACTCTCCCATCGAGTTTAATAGATTTTTCAAGTTTTTGTATATATTCTTTTTGTTGTTCCATATTTATTTTATTATGCAGTATACCCATATGCTTTACTTCAACGAGCAAGAGCCGTTTGGACAACTTTTGCGATAGGGCGTATACGTCTATTATCGATAGCAATACATCCTATTGTAGCAGGAGCTGTCGAATCTCAAATTTTCATACCATGAACCCATCTTTGTCATAATCCATCGGCTTCTCTCGATTCTATTCTTGCACTGGTTACTCCTCTATCGGCTCACTTTCTGCTTCTACTGGCATCACCATCTTCTGTCGGAGCTATATAGACACTTGAAAATCTCTGAAGCCAGTCCGTTGGAGTTTTATGATCTCATCAGCGTGAAATTTCTCTTTTTAGAGTTCCATATTGTGATACAGAAATAGGAAAATCATTTGAATTTCCGTTGTAAATGAGAATTCAGCGTGATGAATTTGTATCAAATAAAAGAACAGGAGTTTCTTTTGTATACACTTCTCCACTTTTTAAATGACGGAGGGATTTTATTGCAATATCTTTCCATCCATACGGAACATTTTCAGAGATAAATTGTTTGTTTTGTTCTCTTGTATCTATTCATGACTCAGGTCTTTTAGAAGTTTTTGTTGGTGATTGTGTTTGTTCTTCTTGTTCACTGTTAAAACTTCAAAATATTCTTTCAAAAAATCATTTCTCTTGTGGAGCTGATTGAGAAGGAGAACGAGGATTTTTTCTTTCTGCTATTTTTGCGAGTGTTTTTCTTCATACAATTCCATCTGGAGTCAATCCATTTTCTTCTTGAAATTTTTTTATATCATTCTTTGTCCAATTTACCACTTCTCTTGCCTCTCACTCAAAACGAGTATTTATTTTTCTTGTTTCTCTCTTTATTCCTTCTTTTCTTGTTTGTGGGAGTTCACTCCTTTTTTGTCTCTCTCGTAATTCAGCATCTTGCCTTATTACTTCATAGATATCACTTCATCCTTCGGACATATTTTTTATATTAGGTGTTATATTTGACTTATATATATTATCGTATCATAAATAATAAAATTTTTCAAAAATTTTAATTTTTCGATTTTCTCCCTATATTTCAGCAGAAAATTTATTTCTCTATCATTCTATTATGTCAAAAAAATTGGAGCTTTTGATGCCCGCTTGAGATTTTGAAAAACTAAAATTTGCTTTTGCCTATTGAGCTGATGCCGTGTATGTCGGAGCTCCTATGTTTTCTCTTCGTGCTCGTACCAATCGTTTTACCCTCGATACACTTCAAGAGTCGGTTGATTATGTGAGAAATCTTTGAGCAGATAAAAAAATCTATTTTACCGCAAATATCTATGCTCATAATATAAAAATTAAGCCTTTTATGGCTCAATTTAAAAAGATGGTTGAGATGAAACCAGATGCTTTTATTATGGCTGATCCAGGACTTATACATCTTGTTCGTAAAGAATTTCCTGATGTTGAGATTCATCTCTCCGTTCAGGCAAATAATACTAACTGGGCGCAGGTTCAATTTTGGAAAGAAATCGGAATCAAAAGAATTATCCTCAGTCGTGAAATCAGTATCAGAGAAATGAGAGAAATTCACGAGCAAGTTCCTGATATAGAACTTGAAGCATTTGTTCATGGAGCTATTTGTATGGCATATAGCGGAAGATGTTTGATATCAAACTATCTCTCAAGTCGTGATCCAAACCAAGGGACTTGTAGTCATTCGTGTCGTTGGGAATTTAAAGTATTTAAAGATGAAAAAACAGAAGCAGAGCTCGAAACAGTTACTGGTCGTCCTGAAGAATACGAAGAACTAAGCGGAAATTTTTATCTCGAAGAGAGAGAAAGAAAAGGTGATTTGATGGAAATCGACGAAGATGAATATGGAACATACTTGATGAATTCTCGTGACCTCTGTGCGATTGATTATATCAAAGAATTAACGGATGCAGGGATTATCAGTTTTAAAGTAGAAGGAAGAAATAAAACCGTGAATTACCTCGCTTCTGTTGGTCTGGCTTATAGAGAAGCACTTGATGCTGTTGAAGCAGGTCGTGAATACGATAGTCAAAAACTTGCAGATGAACTTTTTTCTATTGCAAATCGTTGATATATTCCTGGATTTTTAGCTGGGAATCCTGGTGCAAATGCTCAATTTTATGAGAGAAATGGAGGATTTCAAACAAAGATATTTCTTTGAATCGTGAGAGGATATGATGACGAAAAAAAGATGGCTCGTGTTGAAGTAAAAAATCGTTTTGATCTTGGACAAGAGATAGAGTTTATTTCTCCCACAAAACGTTGGATTGAAGAGTCGAAAGCAATTTATAAAATCCTTCATACGAATCATTCGAGAAAAGGAGGAGAAGATTTTCTCCCATCGGCGAAGTTTGGAGATGACCATGTTGAAAGTGTTGAGGCAGCTCATGGTGGAAGTTATGAAGTCTGGATAAATGCACAAGAAAATCCTTGAGAATTTGCTATCATCAGAAAAGTAGCTGAAGAGTGAGAAATGTTTACAGAATCATAAAAAAAACCGATGAAAATCGGTTTTTTTT
>CAYUZH010000076.1:0-4969 GCA_964449635.1 uncultured Candidatus Peribacteria bacterium
GGATGACCAACGGGACTTAATACTATCGCTTCAGCTATCTGAGAAGAAGAAGGAACGCTTGAAGATGTAGTTGAACCGTATCTCCTCCAAATTGGTTTTATAGAAAGAACTCCAAGAGGAAGGAAGCTTTCTCATTCAGCACTTGAATATTTACAAAAAAATACCTAATGAAAACGGCATTTATTATCCACGAAACCAGTGATAGCTCTGATTCCCATTGGTTTTCTTGGTTAAAGAAGGAACTTGAGAAAAGAGATTATGAAGTAATAGTTCCTCAATTTCCTTGAATTCAGGAAGAAAGTTATGATAGTTGGAAAAATATTTTTGAATCCTCTGAATATAAAATAACAAGTGATTCCATATTTATTGGACATAGCCTTGGAGCTTGTTTTATTTTAAAACTTCTTTCAAAGGAAGATTATAAAATCTCTTGAATATACCTTGTTTGAGCTTGGGGAGAGTTATTTACTAACGAAGTTCTTATCTCTCAACATAAAAAATTTAAAGACATTGGGTTTGAAATTCCTTTTGAGTGGATGAAATACTATGAAAGCTTCGTAGAAAATCTTGATTTTGAAAAAATACAAAAAAACGTAAGCAAAAGGTATATCATAAATTCAAAAAATGATCCTTTTATACCTTTGGAACTCGGAGAAAACTTACAAAAAAATATTGATGCAGAACTTATCCTTTACTCTCACGCAGGACACTTTTGTAAACGTGATGGATATACTGAATTTTGGGATTTACTTGATATAATTGAGAGATGAAATTAATCCTTGAAGATATACTTTATCTTTTCGTATATATTTTTAGGTGCTGCAACAATATTTTGTGATATTTGTGATAAATCTACTGCTTGTCCATTAAACTGTTTCACTTCATACCCACTTTCAGAGGCAAATACGATTCAAGGAGCGATATCCCATGGTTTATTTTGAATTAATATAGCCCCATCTCCTCTTCAGATACTTCCATAACAAAGAGCAAGAACTCAACTTCATGCTGTTCTTGCTCTTATTTTGTTACTTTTTAAACGAGAAACTATCATTTCATATCATTCAGCTCCGAACCATTCTAAATTAATGAGAATATTTGATTCAAGAGTTTTAGAAACAATCTTCTTTCCGTTGAGAGTAATCCCTTTCCTAGATTCAGCTATAAATAATTCATCTGTATTAAAATCATAGACGATCCCGATAAGAGGAAGCTCTTTTTTAAAAATTGCGAATCCTATACAACAAGCTGGTATTCATCGAGAAAAGTTTATGCTTCCATCCAGAGGGTCGAGATATACCGTATATTCTGAGCTATCACTTCAAATAATGTCGGATTCTTCTGATATTATTTTACAGTCTAATCGTGATTCTTTTATTGCGTCTATAATAATTTTCTCTGAAAGTTTATCAGCAGGAATTCAATAATCGTAGGAACTTACTTTTGTTATAAATTTTATATCTATTTCGCCTTTATATTGTTTAATTGTTTGTCATGCTTCTTTTATTCAATGTATAATTATTTCCTTTTGATTTTGTTCCATGTTATAAAATTTAAAAAATTATTCATTTCCCTTCTCTTCTATTTTTTATATAATTTTCTTAAATTAATGCAAATAAATTATCTTTTATGTCTCTCTGGCAAACTGAAGTCTGGCAAGAAATGCTGAAAAAATCCTGACAAATAGAGGAGTATTTTGAAATCCCCCTCAATTCCCCTTCAAAAAAGGGGGAAGCAATTTGTTTCGTTGAAAAAAGAAAGGTAGCGCTTGGAGAATATGGGCTTTTTATCGTTGGAATATGTAGAGACACATTGCAATGTGTCTCTACGAAGACAATCCAGAATCTCTGCAAAAAAGAAAAGTGTCTTTTTGTACAAATTGAGACGCTTGATTACAGTATTAAGACCGGTCTTACTACAAGACCGGTCTTACAAGGCTTTAAAAACTCTTATTATAAAAAGTTTATTCCTCCCTATACTGTTCTCATTGATCTAGAGAAAAGCGAAGAGGAAATCCTTGCAAGTATGAAACCAAAAGGACGATATAACATTCGTCTCGCTGAAAAAAAGTGAGTCGTTGTAGAACAAGTTGATAAACATATTGGAAATATTAAAAAGTTTTTTGATCTTATGCAAGAGACAACAGGAAGAGATAATTTCTCTGGAAATACTTTAGAGTACTACAAAAAATTTCTTGAAACCCTCGAAAATTCTCAACTCTTCTTTGCTTACTTTGAGAAAAAAGTTATCGCTTGAGGGATATTTATAACTTCAGAAGATACCATGATCTACTACTACGGGGCTTCGAGTAGTGAATATCGTAATGTTATGGCTCCTTATTTGCTTCAATGGAAAGTGATTGAACATGCAAAAAAGAGAAAACTCAAACTCTATGATTTTTTGGGAGTTGCTGGTCCAGATGAAACAAATTCAAGCCTCGCAGGAGTGACTGATTTTAAGATGAAACTCAGTGAAGATAGAAGACTGGTTTCAGAAAGTTATCTTTGGGTACAGAAAAAATGGAAATACACTCTGATACAATTACTCAAAAATTTTAAATAGTATATGGAAAAATACTGATGAGACTCTGAAAACAAATTCAATAGTAAAGAATTTTTCGAAGAAGTATGGAGACGAATGATTGAGTTTATACTACTGAGATCAAAAACTCCTTTATGATGAAATCCATCTTCACCTTTATCGTATCAACATACGATGAAACCTAAATTTTATCAAAGATGTTATTATCCTCAACAATATTGTGAATGTAAAAAGTGTCTAGAAAGAAAAAAACAAGAAATAGAAGAAGAATTTAAAAGAAAACAAGAAGAAGAGAAGCAAATAGAACAAAATTCTTCTAATTATATGCAAATTGAGGAAGAAAGAGAAAGAAGAAGAAAAGAAATGGCAAGAAAGAGAAGTTATCAAAAAAGTGAGAATTGACATACAATGAAAAGATAAAAAGACCTCTTATGAGGTCTTTTTTACATTCCACGAAGTTTATAGTGAGCAAGCACTTCTCCGTTATTATCTAGTATTTGAGCTTCTCCCATAACAATGACATTTCCTCTTATCTCCTTTGCAGAAAATTTCACGATACGAATTTCTGGAAATTCAGGGACTACTTGTTCAAAATCTGGAGATTCAAAGATAACTTCTACTTTTTGAAACATTCCTTTCATTTTTCAAAGTGTTTCTTTATTTGTCCTAAAATTTTCTTCAAAAAAGTCGGGATTATTTAAAATTACTGACCCTATTCTAAAACCAAGGTGTTCGATTGCGGTTGAAGATTTAGAAAGTGGTAAATTTACCAGTTCATTTGGGATAGATCGGAGGAATTTTTCTTTCCACCAATCTCTGTGAGGCATTCTATCAATATCACACTCTAAATTATCTGATGGAAGTACATATCAAATATTATTTACTTGATGATATTTAGAGTATTGAGATACTTGTATGACGGAAAATACTTCACTCGAGTTTTCGGCATTTTCAATTTTTATCTCGTTTCAATGTCTTCTGATTTTTACTGGAGTTCCTGTATACATTTGAGATTTTGCTTCTACTTCAGCTATATATTCATTTTCTTCAAGAGTCTGTAAAACAAGATTATGTTGCAACATCAATGGAATAATTCAAAAATGTCCATCAATAATATTGAGATATTTAGGATTAAATTCATAATCACCTGTTTGCGGATTTTGAACATACATAGTATCTTCTTCTTTTTCTTTTACCTTATCTTCAAGTCTTAATACAAAATTTTCTATCTGTTCAGAAGAAATATATCCTCCAAGAGTTTCCCAATCAAGAAGAATTCTATTATTCTTTGTTTTTATATTGCCCTCTTTTAAAGGTCATTCTAAAAACTGTGCAACACGTTCAAGGTAAAATTGAGAGATGAGTCCTGATATAAATGTAAGCTCAGCAAAATCGATATCCTTACTCAGTCTATTTTTTACCTGATTAAATTCTCCTTCACTCAAATCTTTCATTGATTTCTGTCCTTGCTTTAATCTTCATCTGATAGGAAAATCTTTAAAAAAGTCTTGAACTTTTCAGTAGTCTCCTCATAAAAACTTTTGCAATTTATTTTTTAGTTCTGTAAATCGTTTAGTTGTATCTGATTCGAGAAAGTTTATAAAATCACCAACCACTCAAAGAAAGGTTGGTCCAAGAACTTTTGCACTTTTTGAATCAAATACAAGAAGGTCTACTACTGTTTTTGATGTAACATCATTTCAAAGAAGAGAAGCTTCCATAGTATCCTTTACTTCTCTTGCCCCATAAGCAACGTGAGAATCTCTTTCATACGATATAAGAGCAATATGGATATTTCCAGAAACATATTTTTTTAATTCTTCTGTAACTATTTGAGGATAATTATGGTCAATTTTTCAAAGTGTCATTGCGTGAAATGTGAGATGAATATCATCAGCAAATACTATTTTATCTCAAAACCTTTCAATAAGTCACTCGATTCCTTTGGAGATAGATTCTCTTGAAGATAAATCGAGAGAAACATCTGCTTCTGTGATAGGAACTAATTTATTATCAAAAGAAAGTATTGATTCTACCCTTTTGGAAGATGTTCAAATAATATTTTCTCATATTCCTGAAGTAAGTTTGAATTGTTCACTTCATGGTCATGAAGTCACTCAAACAACTATTGAAACTTGTGATTGAGAAGATTTTTGAAATGCACCCATATAAAAGATTAAAAATTAAATTTTTGACGGCCTCTTAAGATTCATTCAACACTTGTAGAAGCTCATTGGTCAATTTCTGAAAAAAAATTTGAAGTACGTCCTATTGTTTCCAAATCTTTTCAAGTCCATCAAGAAAATCAGTCTACTATAGATAAAGCAGCCCTTACAAAAGCCCTTATTGCAGGTATATCTTGCTTACAAGTTCAAAAGTCTCCATCACTAGAAAAAGATTCTACACTCATTAATACCCCTTTTAAGATATA
>CAYUZH010000077.1:0-4864 GCA_964449635.1 uncultured Candidatus Peribacteria bacterium
ACAAAACTTTTGACTCCAAGTGCATAATAAAAACTGTTAAAAAACTCCCTCAGTTGAGGGAGTTTTTATTTATATGTATCAAGTTGTCTTCGTAGATCTTTCAACTTTCCTTGTCTTCAATAAAGAGTATTCTCTAATCATTTGGAAATAGGCTGCTTGCAGTCTTTTATATATTCAATAATTTCTTCTATTTCTCTTTGAGTCCAGGAAACTTCTATTTCTATATCTTTTATACTCTGTCTATCTGGATTTGGATAAGGTGCACTTATTCCATGTTCCCTTTTCAACTCTTCTCTTAATCAACTGTCTGCCCACATAATTGTTATTTAAAAATAAAGTTATTGAATAATAATTAAATATTAAACTTAGTCAAATAACTTCTTTCTTTTTCTTTACTTTATCCTCTTTTTGTTTACAATTCCTCTCATTCACCTTATTTTTTAGAGAATGTTTATGATATCATATAACCACAGTGAAATCGAAAAAAAATGGCAGGATTTCTGGGAACAAAATGGGACTTTTGCTTCAGAAAATATTTCTAATAAGCCAAAATTTTATACTCTCGATATGTTTCCGTATCCAAGTGGAGCTGGGCTTCATGTTGGTCATCCAGAAGGGTATACTGCCAATGATATCATCGCTCGTTATAAGCATGCTCGTGGGTTCAACGTCCTTCATCCGATGGGGTGGGATGCTTTTGGACTTCCGGCTGAAAATTATGCGATTAAAACAGGGGTTCATCCAAGCATCACGACTGCTGAAAATATAGCTACTTTTAAGAGACAAATCAAATCACTCGGATTTTCTTATGATTGGAATCGTGAAATCGATACGACGGATCCAAAGTACTATAAGTGGACACAATGGATTTTCCTCAAACTTTTTGAGCACGGGCTTGCCTATGAACAGGATCTCCCTATTAACTACTGTCCAAGTTGTAAAACTGGGTTAGCGAACGAAGAAGTCGTCCAAGGAAGATGTGAACGTTGTGATTCTCTTGTCGAAAAGAAAAAGATCCGCCAATGGGTACTCGCTATCACCAAGTATGCTGATAGACTCGCAGCTGATGTAGAAAAGCTTGATTGGCCTTGTGGGATTAAAGATATGCAAATCAACTGGATTGGGCGTAGTGAAGGATGTGAATTTGAAATGGAAGTTGTGTCTGATAAGACCGGTCTTGATACAAGACCGGTCTTGGATACGATATACTTCGCTTCTGGAAATGCAGGAAAACTTGCTCGTCTTCAAAAGCTCTGCTCTCGTATTAATCCAGATATCTCTATAGAATCTGTCCCTAATTATGTCGATGTTCACGAGACAGGAATAACTCCACTTGAAAATGCACTCCAAAAACTTGAACCGTATAAAACCAGACAAAGACAATACCCAATTATTGCAAACGATATTGCTCTTCATTTTGAAGGAATCGATTTTGATCCAACGCACGTAAAAAGAGAAGCACTCAAATTTTATGGACGCACTGAAGCTGATTCAACTCAAGAAGAAGTTGGGAAAATGATGAACGATTTTTATAAAAAACTCGCGTTTGATAACGGAGGAAAGCTTGATTTTTATTATCTTGATTCGTGGGCAATATTGATGCCAGATGGACAGATATATACAACTGAATTCAAAAGAGAGTACACGCTTACTGGAGAGGAGTACGGACCACTTGATATCCATCTCCCGATGAGAAACCTCTTTCTCTCAAAATTGACAGGAAAACCAGGAAGTTTTGTCGATCAGGAAGATGTGTTTTTTGCAGAATTTGAACCGATGAGAGTGGCTTTAGAGGGTTTACTAAAATCCTTTGCCTTTCAGGCATCTCCTTTGTTAAAGGAGAGTTCTCTTGGAAAAATCCGTGTGTATACAACTCGTATTGATACGGTTTTTGGGATGACCTATGCGGTTATCGCTCCAGATCATAAAGATACACTGCAATTTATCGCTCCTGAACAAAGAACTGTTTGTGAAGCCTATATCTCAGAAGTAAAAAATAAAGCCGATGTAGAAAGAACCGCAGAGTCAAAAGAAAAAACAGGAGTATTTACTGGAAACTATGTGGTAAATCCATTCAACGGAGAATCTGTACCTCTCTGGATAGCCGATTATGTTCTTGGAAACTATGGAACCTGAGCGGTGATGGCAGTACCAGCCCACGATGAGAGAGACGGAGAGTTTGCGAAGAAGTTTGGATTAGAGATAAAAGAAGCTGTTATTGTGTCTAATGGGGAAAAAATTAAAGACGGAATCTATAGAAGAGTCGTTGTTGCAATTATTGAAAATTCAGAATGAAAAATTTGTATTTTATCAGTTACTAAAAACGGAAAAACCTATTATAGCGTCCCTTGATGATGAGTTGATGAGTGAGAAGATTTAGAGTCAGCTTGTTTAAGAGAAGTGAAGGAAGAAACAGGGTATATTGATTTTTCAGAGATTATAAGTTTATGACGAGTAGAAGCGAACTATTTTAATCCTCTGAGAGAAATTTATAGAAAGGCAGACTCTTCGTGATTTTTCTTGAAGTTAAGATCAGAGGAAAATATAGGGGTTGAATTTACTGATTTGGAAAAACTTTCAGAAATTAAAACTCTTTGGGTAACAAAAGAAGAAGCTCAAAAATTACTTTTATCAAACCAATCTTCCTCTTGAGAAGATAAAGTATTTTTAAATAGATATATACTAGGAACATATAAAGATTCATTTACTGATGATGGGATTCTTGTAAATTCTGGAGAATTTAACGGACTGACAAGTGAAGAAGCACGCACCAAGCTTACCGAGTACGCAGAACAGCAAGGTTTCGGAAATAAAAAAGTAAACTATAAACTCAGAGATTGGCTTTTTAGTCGCCAAAGATACTGGTGAGAACCAATTCCACTTATTCATCTTGATCCCGTAGATTTTGAAAAACTTCCACGTATTTCAGACATGTCTGAACCAATGGAAGCAAACAAAGCCTATATCTATGACAAAAAAGGAACAGATAAAAGATGTAAAAACTGTATCTGTGGTGATGTCGGATGTACGAAACTTATCATCAATGGAAAATCAGTTTCCCGTGTTTATGACGGAATCTATACAAAAATTATTTGTGACTATAATCTCCCACTCACGCTTCCAAGTGTTGAACGCTATGAACCAGCGGGAGATGGACAATCCCCACTCGCAACGGTTCCAGACTTTGTGAATGTGAAACTTGCTGATAATCTCGCCTGAAAAAGAGAAACCAATACGATGCCTCAATGGGGAGGATCTTGTTGGTATTATCTCCGTTTTATGGATTCAGAGAATCCAGATGAACTCGTAAACAAAGAAGTAGAAAAATACTGGGGAAGCGTTGATTCTTATGTGTGAGGAGCAGAACACGCGGTTCTTCATCTCCTCTATGCTCGTTTTTGGCATAAATTTCTCTTTGATATCGGAGTGGTTTCAACCGATGAACCATTTTTTAGACTCAGAAATCAAGGTATGATTCTTGGGCTCAGTTATAAAGATCAAAAAGGAAAACTTATTGCCAATGACTTGGTAGAAGAAAAAGAGTGAAAATTCTTCTCAAAAGAGACAGGCGAAGAACTTTCTCAAATGCCAGCAAAGATGAGTAAATCTCTCAAAAATGTTATCAATCCAGATGATGTCGTTCGTGAACTTGGAGCTGATACACTTCGTCTCTATGAGATGGCAATGGGAGATTTTAAAGATACAAAACCTTGGGATACGAAAGCAATCATTGGAGTTCGTCGTTTCCTCGAAAAAGTATGGAGACTCTATATGGATGAAAATCCTATAGTATGAGAAGACGACACAAAAACGGAAAAAATTCTTCACAAAACAATTAAAAAAGTAGGCGAAGATATCGAAGAGTATCGTTTCAATACAGCGATTTCTCAGATGATGATTTGTGTCAATAATGGACTTCCAAAAGATGAAACTTTAAAAAATTTCTGGAAAGAAAATTTCCTAAAACTTCTTCATCCATTTGCTCCTCATATGGCAGAGGAACTCTGGAGTACTATCGGGCAAAAAGAAAGTATTTTCTTAAGTTCTTGGCCAACATACGACGAAAAACTGACGATTGATGATACGATAAAAATCGGAGTTCAAATAAGTGGAAAAGTGAGATGAGATATCGAAGTAAGTTTGACTGAGGCACAAGATTCTGTTATGAAAAAAGTAGACGCAAATCCAGAAATCAAAAAATGGATAGATGGAAAAGAAATCATAAAGATAGTGTATATACCAGGACGTATTTTAAATATCGTGGTGAAATAAGTTTGACAAATTAATATAAATTATTACTAATATATTTATATATAAATAAGAGATAATGAAATTAACTAAAGAATTAACAGCTATCAACCTTTGTTCAGGATTTGTAGGAGCTTATCTATGGTCACAGGTACCTGATATAAAACCGTATTTTTTCCAACAATCAAAAGAACAAATAGCTGTATCAAAAAGTATTTTAGGTACTATTAATTTTGCTCGTCGTGAAGTCATAAAATGTATAAATAAGCCAGGAACCACAAGTGTCAGTGCAACAGCATGAAAGAATTTAGGGCAAGTAGGGTATACATATAATCTTGCTATTCAAGATGTACTGTCTTGATATAAAGTCTCTTATTGAATACAAGATGGAAAAGAATTCTTTAAAATAGAAAATGAAACTCGCAGTTTTTTAGAAATAGCTGAGAAAGAGTGACTTCCTCTTAATGGTAAATTAGCATCGTACTCGATAAAAAGAGATAATAAGGATACTTTTTCGGATTCAACACTAAGTTGAGTAAAGGAAAATGGTCTATTTGAGACACTACAAATAGGGTATAAATTAGGAAAGGAAGAAAGTATCTATGTAGGGTATTAT
>CAYUZH010000078.1:0-4121 GCA_964449635.1 uncultured Candidatus Peribacteria bacterium
GTCCTTGACGAACCTCTTCATCGCTATAGATATCGAAGCTTGAAAATGCGATATCATTTTCGAGAAGAATCTCAACAGCACGAGCTGAAAACCCACATGCGGGAGATTCTGGTTCTCCTTTCATAAAGAGTACTACGTCTGATTGCCCGATGATATCATCGATTCTTTTTTGAAGTTCTGGTGTAAGCATAAGAGAGTTTAAATTATGAATTAATATACATCACCCTGTCTTTTTAGATATTGTACCTCAAGTAAGGACTATTTTATACCTCTTGTGGTGTTTTTAGTTTCATACGAAGGGCATGAATAGAATCTGTTTTTAAAAAATCCCAAAGGACTTCGTGAACCATTTGACTTCGCTCTACCCTCGATTTATTTTCAAATTCGCTTGAGATGATTTGAACAAAAAAATGTTTCCCATCTCCCCTCTCGTCTTTAAAATCGATTTGTACCGAATCACCAAATTTTTCAAGCAGTCTTTCGACGACCTGTTCATTCAAACTTTTCATATATTTAAAATATTACAAAACTAGTAATGATTATAGAAAAATTTTGATGAAGTCAACTTTTCTCTTTTTTTATATTCAAAAAATGTAGAGTACGAAGAGTGGAATCAAAAAAAGAAATGGCAGATGAATAACATAGATAGCGAGTGAATGTTGTCCTATATAGATGGCGATACGTGAAAGTACTCCCTTTTTTTTAAGGGTGAAAAAATGAAGCAAGTTTTTAGCTTGGAGAAAAAGCCCAAGTACATATCCAATCAGTGTATATCCAAAGTATGGAATAAGCGGATAATAATCGAGGGAATTAAAATCAGGGCGAGTAAATCAAAAAACAAAGTATCGCATCGTATCGGATTCAAACGAAAAGATATGAGGCAGTACGAGAAGTATCAATCCAACTCATAAGTTCCAATATCTGAGCTTTCGAAAGAGAAGGAGAAGGAGAAAAGCCAAAGAAAAATAGTGTAGAATCCCAAAAGTAATATACATCTGATTGATAAAAAAGAAGCTTCCGACAGATACAAGAAGAGCGAGTCCGCATATTTCAAGGCTATACCAAGCATATTTTGAAAAAAGGCTTTCTTTATATTTTGATTCTGCAAGTGAAAACGAGACTCCTGCGAGCCCCATAAAGAGAATCGCTGATGATTTTCAAACAATCTCCCAAAACAAATCCGCTTCAAAAAACTGGATTCAAAAGATATGAAACAGTGTATATTGAAAATGAAAAAGTATCATCGCAATAACAGCCATCGCTCGGAGAATATCTATTTTTTCGTAACGCATTATGGTTTGAGATAAAAACTAATCTTGATGACATCACTGATAGCACTCCGTCCTTTCGCATTGAGGTAGATTTCTAGAGCACTATAGTTGAGAATACAAAAAAAAGCGATATAGAGAGGGATAAGTGCTGATGCGGTAAATATGATACCTGCGGTACTATAACTTCCTACCCATTTTTTATCATCACGAAGTTTTCTCACTCCCCAAAAGACACATTGTGAAGCGATAAGAAGTGAAAAAAATATCATCGCGAATGCTTTGTTTTGAACCGATACCCAGATAATCATCAAAATACAGAGAATATTGACTACCAAAGTAAGTTTTGGATGGATTCACTTTTTTGCTTTTGTTTTTGTCATAATTTTTTTTGAAAAGATATTTTGAAGGTATTGTATTCTTTTTTCTCTTGTTTTCCAATTCGTCATCACGAATTATGTTGATGAAAGTATTTTTTTATATATACAAAAGTAGACTCCTACCATCAAGGATACTATTCCTATAATCACAAACGAGGTATCAAGAGACGTTATTCTCATCAATATTTGCTGAATAGTAGCGATGATAAATATCATAGCACTGATGATAAATCCATAGAGTGATGCCCCATATTCGTCTTTTTTTTCATCTCCTATTTTTTTAAAGTACAACCCATCTATGAGATTTGAACTGATTCAAAATGAAAGTCCTACCAAAACAGCAAACAAACTCAACGAGAAAAATGAGGTTTTCCAAAAAACAAAAGAAAGAATCAAGAGATGATAACAAACAAGAGAAAAAAGAAAAAATCGCTCTCTTTTCGCAACCATTTTTATAGAGAGGGAAATTCCTGATATAAGTCACAAAGACGAATATACGAAAAGAAAAGAAGCTTCTGAGGGAGTTTTTTGAAGCACTTTGACACTATACTCTATAAGTTGTTGTGATACTACGGTGGAGGTTCCCCACAAAAGTGCCGCTAAAATCAAAAGTCCAGAAAAACGATTCCATACTTTTTTCCATTCAGGAAATGAACTAAGAAGCGCTTGTGTTATAGTTTCCTTTTTTTTACCAAAGTGAAGAATAAAATCTTTTGATATCAGTGAATGATGTGACTGAGGAATATCATAATCAAGAAAGAAAGAAAAGACGATAATAAAAACTAAAAGAAGTATCAAAAAAAGTGAACCTTGGCTTCCAAATTTTTCATACAAGATATTTCCAAATACCGAACCCGTAATAATAAAGATAATAAACACTATATTGATAACTCCGTTGACAAACGTATCTCCGAGTCATGTTTTTTTGATTTCTATCGAAGTAATGATATTTTTTAATACTGTCCAGAGCCCATATAAAAACCCGATAGATCCGATAAAAAAAAGCGTACTTGCATAACTGGAATCAAGAAAAAATCAGATAAAGAGAATATATAATAATGTGAGGAGAGTCACTCCTATCAAAAAATGTTTTTTTATAAAAGAAAAAGCCAAAGCCCCTCAGAGAAGATACGCAAAGGAAACTCAAAAGCTCAAGTAGCTTGATATTTGTGCAAGAAGGAGCGGTGTCGTTTTTTGAAGAAGGTTCCAAACAAAAAACTGAAATGCCGAAAAAAAGAAAGTCCAGAGAGCGACTCAAAATAAAAACGGGATGAAAGTAGAGAGATTTTTTTTATGCATATGTATGTAAAGACAAGAAAAATCTCCCTTTTTAAAAAGGGAGATTTTTTATTTTTTCATCATTTCAAAAATTACTTTTGAATTATCAGGGAGGAGAAAAATAAATTGTTTTTCTTTGTTAAAATCGTACTTTTTGACTTCTTTTAGATAGGATACAAATGTATCTTGATCTTTTGGTTCACTACATGCCATCTCTGTCATCCCTATCTCTGTATAATCGATACTTACATCATCCATAGTAAATTTTCCGATGATACTATTACAATCTGTCGTTGCAGAAAATTCTCCTTCTTCATTCATCTTTAATCCAAATACTCCTGCTTTTTTTGGAGCTATCTTTTTTCCGTCCGCGAGGATAGTCTCTTTCCAAATCCATACTCCTGCTATGATACTCATATCTTTGATAAGTCCGTTATTGATGCTTGGATAATACGGAGCAATATGCCCTCTATCAACCGCAAAATATTTTTTAAGTTGTTTTGCATTTTCATCTACTTCTTTTGAATCTGCTCAAGGAATTTGAAAATCTGCCAAAAGAATACCACTTCCATAAGAAAGAGTATTGATACGTATTTTATTTCCTAAAAAGACACTTTGTTTTTGTATCCATTTGTCCTCAGCTTTTACGAATGCCGTAATAAAGTTATAACTTTGCCCTTCTTCTTCTTGTACTTGAGTTGGGAGAAGAATCAATCCAGTTGATGCGACGATAGGATATGTTTGAGTAAGTACAAAAGGTTTCCCATCAGAAGAAAATTTAATTTACTCATCTTTGAGCGGGAGAATAACTGTATCAAAAAGAGGAACTTTTATATTTGTTCAGCTCAGAGTTCCTATACTCATTGGCCCTGCTTTATCACCTCCCATAAGAAGGGAAAGATTTTTTGTTGTGTCATTTGGAAAATCTGTTTGCTGTGTTTGTACTCATGATTTTTGACCATAAATAAGGTATATACCTGATACAACGCACACAGGAACAATAAGAAATACAAGTGCCCATACGATAATTTTTTGTAACATATTGAAAAATTATGATTATATTGTGTGCTTATTATAAAGAAAAGATTTATTTTCAGTTCCTACATTTTTATAAAAGCTTTCAAATGCTTCTGGAGTAAAAACATCATCTTCATCTCAATATTGCATCAAAAAATTTCATCTAAAAGCTTGAAGC
>CAYUZH010000078.1:4131-4861 GCA_964449635.1 uncultured Candidatus Peribacteria bacterium
AGAAAAGATTTATTTTTCAAGTGGGAAATTTTTCGCACTAAAAAAGCTTTGCAATATGCAAAGCTTTTTTAGTAGAATTATCCTTTTCTTTTCGCTTCAACGATAAGTGGTTTAATTCTATTTTTCTTTTTGTAGGTTTGTGTGATAATATCACCATCTTTTCTATTTACATCTAGATATGAAAATGAATCGTAGATTTCTACTTTTTTTACATAGTTCAAAGAAAGTTCACAATCCGCTTCTATCATACCAAGAACATCTTTTGGGAAGAGTCTATCTTTTTTTCCACGAGCGACAAAAAGTCTCATCGTTTCACTGTCTCCTCTACTTGATTCTCTTCTTGGATACGATGTATCTCTTGGAGATGATTCTCTCCCGGCTCCAAATGTTTTTTCAGCCCCATCACGAGTACGAAGAGTAAACCCTCCTGCTGGTCTCTCAGAAGAAGAACTTCTTGATCCCCAGTCTCTTGAAGATGAATCTCTACTATACCCTTCTCTTGAATCATTTTTTGAAATTTCTGTCGCTTCAAAAAACTTCTTTGGAAGTGATTTATCGAGGAGATAGGCAATAAGCTTTTCTGCTTCGTATTTCTCTGTCAATTCTTTTGCAAGATGAGCAATTTCGCCTTCGACTCCATGACTTATTTTTTCATCAAGAGATTTTAAAAAGAGATCTTTTTTGAGTTTTTTTACTTCTTCTGCCGCTGGTATAGGCAGTTTTTTAATCG
>CAYUZH010000079.1:0-4572 GCA_964449635.1 uncultured Candidatus Peribacteria bacterium
AGAAGTAAATACGTGATGACTGCCCAACCTACGAGAGCAAAGAGATTCGCTTGAAGTGCGATGATACTAATTCCAAACCAAAAAACAGACTCTCAAAAATAGTTCGGATGACGAGAGATACTATAAAGGCCTGATGTAAATATTTGCCCTGGGCGTTTTATCTTCATAAACTGTGATAATTGCCAGTCAGCAATGGTCTCAAAAATAAGCCCAAAAAGAGCGATACTCGCTCAGATATAGGTGAGTAACGGAGCTTCTTGATAGTTAGCAAGAAAGAGAAACCATATCGGAGTCGCTACGATACACATAAGAATCATCTGAAGCATATAGACCTGAAAGAAACTTCTCGTTTTAAAGTATTTCCACTCTGTTCTCCATACTGCATATCTTGGATCTTCGCCTGGTTTTTTTAGCTTTTTTGAGAGGATATAGATTGAGATTCGAAACGCCCACAGAACGACGAGTATGAGAACTATAGTTTGTGGAAAGTTTACGTCTCACGCGAGTAAGTACAACACTCACGTAATGATTAGAAATCCTATCCCCCAGAAGATGTCGGCAATCGAGTTATCTTTGAGGTACAAAGACAAGAGAAACAATGCGACATAACACCGAAAGAGTACGAGAAGAGTCGTAAGCATGTTAGAAAAATTTACCAACTAAAATACGTCCATAAAACATACTGAGAGATACCATACTACAGAGGAATACTCCCCAACAGATATCAGCAACAGTAAAAGCTATCGAATAGTTTTTAATAAAAGTAAGATTCGTCAAATCATACATAGCATAGAGAAGTCATCCAAAAAGAGCTCAGTAGACAAGAGCTTCCATCGGAGTCTTTGCATATCTCACAACAAATATAAGCAGGAGGAGAACAATACTTGCCCATGCAAGGAGTCAAGCTGTGAGGTTTACTTTTATACTTCCATTTTCAACCACGATCAGATCTCAAAATTCACGAATCGTAAATGATTTCACAACATATCCAAGCCAGATATAATCTCAAACGAGAATAGTAAGAAAACCGAAAATGAAGGTCAAAACATATTTTATGATTTCCATAGAAAATTTTAAAAAAATAAGTATATTCATTGTAGTTGTATTTTTGTTTATGCAAATAGATAAATTATAAAGTAAAAAAGAGAAACTTAGTAGAAATAAGCATGGATTTTTAAGGGAAACAATGTCCGAACGCCATAGTAGGAGGCAGTGAAAAACTTTAACACTCAAGTGAGTTTTGTTTCCCTTAAAAGCTTTTGATACCTTTTGGCTACAAAAGTATGAAAACTATCTCTAATAAATATAAAATACTATTCAAAGCCAAAGAAGATAAAAATTTACCCTTTCACCTCTTTCCCCTTTGCTCCCTATCTTTCCCTTTCAAACTCTCCTCGATTGGTACAAAAAAAATGGACGTCATACTCTTCCCTGGCGTCAGTATAACTTTGACATCAAAACCCTCTCATATCGAGTTTGGCTCTCTGAAATCATCCTCCAACAAACGCAAGCCTCTCGTGGAGCTTTGTATTTTGAAAATATTTTCAAGCATTTTCCAAGCGTAGAAAAGCTGGCAGACAGCTCATATGAACAATTTTTTCCCTATTACGATGGACTTGGATACTATTCACGAGCGAGAAATATGCTCAAGGCAGCAATAATTGTCACAGATGAATACGATTGAATATTTCCGAATAGTTATGAGCTTCTTATAAAAATCCCGTGAGTAGGTCCCTACACTGCGAGAGCGATTCAATCCTTTGCTTATCAAGAAAATATCCTTTCTTTTGATACCAATCTTGAAAAAGTATTTTCGAGGTTTTACTTTGGAGACAAATATAGGAGACTTTCAAAGAGTGAAAAAGAAGAAATTCAAAAACAACTTGAACAAACAAAAATAAGCGGGAGAGATATCAATAATGCTTTGATGGATTTCAGTTCACTTGTGTCTCTTGGAAAAGAAAAAGTTGATTGGAAAGACTACCCTCTGACAGATTGTGAATGGTATAAAACAAGATGAGAGTCAGAGTATATCCCAGAAAAAAAATCAAAACAAAAACTTATTTGAGCCGATATCATTATCCACCTCCATGAGAATCACAAACTCTATTTTTCAGAAAAGGAAGAAAACTACATACCTTTTTATATCACTTGATCAAAGTGAAGTAGTAGAGAGATTGCAAAAGCATACTTTTTAGAAAAATTTTGACTCTCAGTATCAGTCCGCCCACCACATAAAAGTTATGAGAAAGATGGAAAAATAATAGTTGAATGCAACGCTCAAATTCAAAAAGGGAAAAATCCTTTCTTTGAATTTAAAAAGGAAGAAATTTAAATTTATAAACTTTCTCTCTATGAAAAATATAGCTTTTTTTGCTTCTTGAACAAGGGAGTGATGATGAAGTTGAGTAAGAAATGTATTAGAAACAAACTTATGAAATATAAGAGAAAAAATTAAAGTTATTATTTCTAATTACCCAAATGGATGAGTTTCAAAAGTAGCAAACGAATTTAATATTCCACTAGAAATTATAAATAATTTCCCTAAAAGATGAGAAAATGGGGAATTTACAAAAGAAGACGAACAAAAAATCATACATATGTATGAAAATATAATCAAAAAATATGATTTAGATTGAATATTTTTATCTGGTTGGTTAAAAGTTGTCTTTTGAGTAAAAGAAAATATGTGCGTAAATATACATCCAGGTCCTGTATGCCCTCCTTATGGATGAGTATGAATGTACTGAAAGAAAGTACATGAAGAAGTTTTTAAAAATTATCAAGCTGGAAAAATACAAGAAACTTGTATCTCATTTCATTATGTTAATTCTGAAATTGATAAAGGTAAAATTATTATTCAAATACCTATTTCACTAAGATGAATAACTAGTGTAGAACAAATAGAAGAAATTGTAAAAAGAGAAGAACATAAGTGGCAACCAATAGTTTACGACAAAATTATAAAGTGAGAAATCTAACAAAAAATCTCGGAAAGCTTCCGAGATTTTTTTAATCTACATAAATATATCACATAATCGCTCTATCATCTTTTGGTATCTTACGAACCGTTACTTCGTTGAGTGCACGATAGTTCATATCTTTTACGATGATATAATCATCTTTTACACTTGTTACGATACCAACGTGTCCATACCTTGGATTATATCCTCTTCCGTTAAATACAACGATAGCACCAGCAGAAGCTTTACTTCAAGTAGCATGTCATTTTGCTGCGGCATTTCTTAACCATTGATTCGCATTTCCTCTCCAATTAACGTTCTTTTTATGAACCGCAACATAATAGGTACAGTTTCCCCATGCAAATCATTTTGCTCATCATTTTTTAGAAACTGTATATTCTCCATCATCTGCTACATATTCAGATTTTGCATATTTAGAAAACGAATTTGTTTTTGATGTCTTTTTCGTTGTCTTTGATGAAGTTTTTTTCGTATTTTTTGCAAGAAGTTTTGTATCATCGGATACTTCTTCAACTTTCTTAATAGCACCAGGAATCACAATGACACTATCTTTTACAAGGGTATTGTTTTCATCAAGATTATTCTGAGTACGTATTTTGTCTTCAGAAACACCATATTTTTGAGCAATCATTGCTAATGTATCTCATGACTTCACTCTATGTATCATACCAGATACAGGAGGAACCTTTATAATATCGCCTGGATTGATAGTAGAATTCTTCGAAAAATTATTTGCCCAATAAATCGAATTGTTTGATACTTGAAATTTATATGCAATAGAAGAAATAGAATCTCATGATTGAACAGTATATTCAATGATTTCATTTTCCCCACTTACATCTCTTTCATCATCAAGAAGAGTATTGATAGAAAGGTATGAATCCTTGTTTTCAACAATAATATCTTCATTATCATTTCCTTCTTCTCACTCTCAGAGATACGATTCGATGATAGAACCTTCATCGATTTCTCATCTATAGAACTCTATAGCTGTATTACTATGAACGAATGAAGCAAGAACTGGATAGATAGGAATGAGAAATACTACAAAGAAAAGTACAAGATTGTATGAGTAGTTGTAGTATGGACTAAGTTTTGAACGGTGAGAAAGCGAGTCTTTGATAATTCGAGAGTGTCTCTTTATACGCGCTTTTAAGTTTATTTTGAAAACCAAAATTCCTTTTTAGAAAATAAAGGCTCGGTAGGAAATTTATATAATTATACCTAACGAGCATGAGAATAGCAAAATTATGCGATTGACAGAACTTCAAATTTTGTTATAGAAGGTCTGAAACCATTATTTTTATTCATTCTTTTTTTCGACTTCATTTTAAATACCCTTACTTTTTCTCCTTTATATTGATCAAGAGCTTTCAGTTCAACTTTTGAACCAGCTACGGTAGGAGTCCCTACTTTTACACTTTTTCCTTCTTCATCTGATACGAGAAGAGCTGGAAGAGTAAGAGTAGAATCAAGTTCAACATCTTGTCTTTTTGTTTCTATAATATCACCTTGTTTAACGGTAAATTGATTACCACCGATTTCAATAACTGCTAGCATAAAGCTAAAAAATTAAATATTAATAATT
>CAYUZH010000080.1:0-4028 GCA_964449635.1 uncultured Candidatus Peribacteria bacterium
TGATTCCGACTTCATTGACCGTATCTTCGACCACATATCCAAGCTTCTCTTCGAGTTTCTTTTCAGGGATATCGTGTTGATACATCCCAACTCCGATACTTCCGACAGGGATTTTCACCAGTTCAGAAAGTGGGTCTATATAACGACGTCCGATAGAAACGGTTCCACGGTCAAGACTATCGAGTTTTGGAAATTCTTCTGCAGCCACTTTGCTGGCACTATACACGGAAGCCCCTGATTCATTGACGATAAATATCTCAAGAGTGGAAATACTTTGAACGAGTTCAACAGTCTCATTGACTCCCGTTCCATTTCCTATGACGATAACATCTGGAGCATATTTTGCGAGGATATTTTTGAGCTTTGTAACAGCCTCTGTTTTTGTATCGAGATAGATTTTATCAAAAAATATTGGATTTCCTCCCGCATCGAGGACACAGAGTTTGCACCCTGCACGAAATCCAGGATCGACAGCGAGTATTTTTTTACCGTATTCTGGTTTGGTCATCAAAAGTTGTCCGAGGTTTTTACGAAATGTTTCGATAGCATCGTCTTCTCCAACTTCACTCAGATTTCCACGAATCTCATTTTCTACGGATTTAAACAATGTATCATATCCATCGGCAAAAGCTTCTTCGAGAGTGTCGATAAATGGCGTGTGAACTGAGAGAATTCTTGCATAGTGAAGGGCGATTCATTCGTAAGTTTTTTCTGTTTTTTCGATTTTTACCCCAAGAATTCCGATATTTTCTCCTCTATTGAGTGCGAGAATTTGGTAAGGTTTCAGTGAACCGATTCTCTGAGAAAAGTCAGCATAGATATCAAACTTTGAGATTTGAGCCTTGTCTTTTTCGTTGAGTTTTTCGAGGGCTGCTTTTCCTTTTATTTTTGATATAATCGTTCCATAATTTTCGAGAGTTTCTATGAGGTCAGCTCTCAAATCAGCGTTTGCTGAGATTTCAGCAGAGATGATATGCACACATCCTTCGAGGATTTCCTCTTTTGAGTATTCTTTGAGGAGATTTTCTGGGATAGTAAAGGAAGTATTTTTTTTGATAAGGTCAGCGACGACTTGGAATCATTTTTCTATCGCGAGCATCGCTTTTGTCTTCTTTTTACTTTTATAAGGTTTATAAATTTCCTCAACTTCTTTGAGAGTTTTAGCTTTGAGAATATTTTCCATCAGTTCTGGCGTCATTGCTCCCATCTCGGTGATTCCATTTATAGCCGTTTGTTTCGCTTTATAGAGGTTTTCTATTTTGGTTTTGAGTTCGATAATATCACGAATCTCGTTTTCATCGAGTCCTCCCGTTCGTTCTTTACGGTAACGAGCGATAAATGGAACCGTTGCTCCTTCAGCCGTGAGTTCAAGGACGATACTGGTTTGAAATACTTTGAGGTTCAGTTCAGAAGCGATTTGTTCAGGGTAGATTGGTTCTTGGAGCATAAGAAAAAATGGAAAAGATAAAGAATAGATTTCTGCCTTCACGAGAATGACAAGAGTGGACTAAAGATAGAGAAAAAAGAGAAGAAAGCAAGAAAAGAAAAAGAGAACTTTTTTAGTTCTCTTTATAGGGTAACTTCGATACATAAAAATCGAGTCGGTATTTCTGAAATCTGAAAAGTATGTATTCATTCTTCAACGAGTCTCAGTTGATCTCACGTTTGTACAATCTCCTCATTCCATATCATTTCTCCAGAATGTATGTAGATAAAAAGTCCTTTTCAACTTTGTATCTGATATTCAATCTTTGATGGTGTTGTATAGTTCCCTTCGTATACTTTTATATCAGTATCTAAATAAGCAGGAGCTTCTCACTCTGTTCACGAGACAAGAAGCTGAAGAGTATTTTGTTGTCTCTCGATTTTTGTATCTTTATACCAAGGAGTTGTATTTTGATGTCTTGGAAAAAACCAAAGTTGATATAAATGTGTATTATCATCAGACAGATTTTCTTCACTGTGGTATACCCCAGAACCAGCACTCATCGTCTGAACTTCGTCGGCGTATATTGTTTTTCTATTTCCCATCGAATCTCCGTGCGTAATACTTCCTTCAAGAAGAATCGTCAGAATCTCCATATTGTTATGTGGATGGAGTCAAAAGCCACTTTGATGTCTGATAAAATCATCATTAAAAACTCTCATATTTCAGAATGCTACATTTCTTGGGTCGTAGTATTCACTAAAAGAGAATAAATGAAATGAACGAAGCCAGTTTCAGACTTTGGCTTCGTATCGATTTTTCGCATGTATAATAGTATTTTGCATAATTTTTCTTAAATTTCTCTTCTTTTTTTTCTCCCTGTTTTTTTGATTTTTTCAACAAGATCAAGGGTTTCTCATTTGTACTCTTGGTACATTTTATCTTTAATATGAACTCTTTTCTTCAAACTTTCTGAATAGTTAAATACATCTGCTCCTTTTGGAATTTCGTATAACCAATGAAAAAATTTTACTCGTACCCAGAAATACAACAGATACAAGAAAAAGAGAATGAACGGGATAAACAAAAGTTTTAAAATGGCTTCCATAAAAGAGATAAAAAAAAATAATGACAGAGTGTATTATATATATTTTTAAAATTTATCCACCTTATTTTTGAGAAATCATTTCATGGCAAAGAACTTCTATATTTTCAAAAAGGTGAAGGGTAAGAGCTTCTTCTGGAGTAAAAAATCCTATTTGTTCACATTCGGAAGAAGGAGTAAAATCAAGATTTTTTACTGTTACCTCATAGCATACATTGGCAACCCATGGAGTTTTCGCTGATATAATTCTATTTGCAGTGATAAAGTATTTTGGAGCTTTCGCTATCCAAGTAACTTCTAATCACATCTCTTCCATAAGTTCTCTTTTGAGTCATACTATCGGATGTTCTCCATGATCAAGTCATCCTCCTGGCATATCCCACCTCCCATCTGATTCTCTTGAGAGCAGAAATTTCCCATTTTCATCATAAATAAGAGCCTTCATACTGATTCTATAGTGTGCTTGAGGGAGTTCTATCATAGTAAAGAATTATATAATATGTTTCTAAATCTTATGCAAAACAAAAAAGAATCAACTTTTATTTTTTTTGCATTTTCTCATTGATACTTTATAGTAGGAGTATATCCTAATAATTTTTATATGTCCTATTTTGTTTACATTCTTGAATGCCACGATCATACTCTCTATACTTGATATACAGATAATGTAGAAAAAAGAATCAAAACTCACAACGAATGAAAATGAGCAAAATACACTCGAGGGAGAATCCCTGTAATCCTTCTCTATAAAGAAGAATTTGAGACAAAGACTGAAGCACTCAAAAGAGAAAGAGAAATAAAAAAAATGACAAAAAAACAAAAACTTTTTCTTATCTGAAAATAATGTATATGGCTGAATTTTATTGAGTACCTTACACCATCATCTCTTCAAAACAGAGAAAACGTTCTATCGGATTTAAGATGACTCCTGACGGTCTTGAAGTGAGGATTCCTTTTAAATATAATGAAAAGATGGTATTGCTTCATATAGAAAAAAAGAAGCTTTGGATTCAAAAAACTTGGAATAAAATGCTTCAAAAGAAACAAGTCCCAACACTCGATACATGAATTCAGAACCAATCTCCATTTATTCTCTTTTTCTGAAAACAATATCCTATTGGATTTTTTCTTCAAGAAAATAAAAACACTTCTTGTATTTTTGATAGTGAAATGCTTCGAATATACCACTCTGAAGATATTTGAAAAGAAAAAAGGGAAAAACTTATCAAAGCTTGGTATAAAAAAGAGGCGACGACGTACCTAAAAGAAAGAACGAAATCTCTTGCTCTTACTCATCAATTTACAACAATTGGAGATATTTTTATAAAATCTTATAAGGCGAAGTATGGCATGTGTAAATGAAAAGATATATATTTTGATTATAAGATTATTACTTTTGAAAAAGATATTATTGACCATATCATTTTACACGAACTCACTCATCTAAAATACAAACATCATCAAAACTCTTTTCGGAATATGCTTGCCTGACTTGAT
>CAYUZH010000081.1:0-3979 GCA_964449635.1 uncultured Candidatus Peribacteria bacterium
CTTCCACTCAATTTTCTCTTCTTTCCAAGATTATTGCCCCCTATATCAATAAACTTTCTGTAAAAAAGATTGGTATCATAGAGCCCAGTAACTTCCTTGATTTTGTTGTAAAAAAAGGAAACAATGAACTTTCGCAAGTGAACTTTATCTCTTTTGAAAAAGAAAGTAAGTATTTTTTCTCACTCAATACGCTTGTTCAATACTTAGCTTACTATGGACTTGATTACTCTATCATAGGGATACTTCTCTCTCTTTCGCTTGCACTTCTTGTACTCAATATATGTAAACAAATTGTTGGGATGAATATATTTTGAGTGTATTATCCTCTCCTTTTGGCTCTGTGTCTCTCTATTATGGATATCTGATTTGTGAGTATTTTTATCCTTATTGGACTCTTTTCTATCGGCGTCAATATCTTAATTGGACGATTTATTCCCTTCCTATTTCTTGCAAAACGTACCCTTCTTATCACGCTATATATCATATTTAGCCTGATATTTTTATGAATTGATAGCTACTTTTGATTTGGATTCGTCCAACTTGATTGGTTTTCAAACAAAGCTATCTTAGTTATGATTATCGTCTTTATTATGATAACAGAAAAGATATTTCATGAAGATGTTCCTCTCTTTTCAAAACGAGGAGTTGTGTATGCTTTTGAATTTTTTCTTGTTGTAAGTATCTGCTTTTTCTGCCTCAATACTTCCCTCATACAAATACTCCTTCTTTCTTTTCCTGATATTGTTTTCCTTCTCTTGATTGGAAATATTCTCGTATGACAATATAGCGGACTTCAACTGATAGAATATGTCCGATTTTTCCCTATCATAAAAAAACTCCACGAAGAGGAGGAGTAAATTTAGAGTTGAAGAAAGTACTTATCAACGATATATCTGGGAAGTAAATTATTTTTTTGAAGTCCCTGCATATCTTGCTCAAAATCAGCTATATCTTGCAAGGTAATTCTTCATTCTGAATGGAGAGAAAGAAGCGAGAGAAGAAAGCCAGTAGCTTCTGCTTGTTCAATCTTGTCTTGATAGATAATTGAGGCGAGTTCTTGATCTCTATTTTCAATATATCGAAGTACTCTGTCTCTCCAAAGAGTATCAATTTCATACTGACTATTAGTGTCTCACATCCTTTCAATAGTAACACGAGAGAGTATGGTATCGAGAATCCCAGCTTCACTTTCACTCGTAAGGAATATAATATTTCCTATTCATGGTTCTTCAAAAAACTTGAGAGCTGCATTGGAAGCTTCAATGGTTGCTCTTGCATAATTTTCGATAATAAATACTTGAAAATCAAAAGAGCTTTTTTGGTATGAATGGGTGATAAATTCTTTCATTTCCCCTATCTTGAGCGATTCTCAGGCATCTTTTAACGTGAAAATATAATTTTTATCAACTCAGAAATCATCACACAGTGTTTCTATCCCTTCCCTTAGATTCTGTTGAATTTGGGCTAAAGGTTTCCCTACACACAAAAAAGGAGAGATTTCTCCTCCTTTCTGTATTGTTTGTCTTATCTTAGAAAAAAAATTATTTCTTTGTTGTTCCATCTTTATCTATTGTATTTAAAAGACTATCTATTTCTTTTTCAAAATCCTTTACTATTTGATCTTCCGATTTTGTCGATGTAGGTTTTGTTGTTCACGTATTTGTTATTGTTGGTGAACCAGCATCTCCTGTACTTACTCCTGGGTCTTTTGTGTTTTCATCTCATATCACCACTCATCCTGTAGATGCTCCTATTGTCCCTGTTGAGTCAGTCACTCATGGAGTATTTACCGCTCCAGTTTGTTCAACAGCTCAGGTGTTTGAAACATCAACACTTGATCCTCCACATGATACCAATAGAAAGCTAAGAGTTGCTACTATTAATAATTTTTTCATAGTCTTTAATGTTAGTTAGATTAAATTTAGTTGATTATACAAAAAAAATCAAAAAAGCAAATTTAGAGACCTCTCTCCATCAGCGCTTATTCTCCGGAGAGAGGTCTCTAATGCCTATATACGAAAAAAAATGTCAGAGGTGACACTTTTTTTATTTTTTTCATTTATGCGGCTTTTTCTTCCTCTCAAATAACAATAGAATCATCATTTGCAGGATTTAGAACTTGTTCTGTTCTTCTTTTTCCATTGAGTTCTTCAAGAATAACATCAGGATGTCTCATATCTACGAGAATTCAGAGTTTTTCCAATACATTTTTTGTTAATCCTGATAATCCTGAAAGCACAGAAAAGACTCCTCATTGTGTCGTAGTTTGTTCTTGAGTAATACTTTGAGGAGACGGATTATCATTTGCTGCAGTTGGAAATTTCATTTCTGTCATACTCGCATGAGTTAATTACGAGTATATTATAAAACAAATTAATTAAAAAAGCAATTAAAAAAATTCTCCTTTATTAGAGACAAGAAATACAATATATTTTATCAAGTTAGCACTCAAAGTTTAAAAGTGCTAAAATAAATTTGACGGCACGAAAAAAAAATATAAAATGGAATATGAAAAATACAGCGGAAGAAAAAATATACGATTTTGTATTTTCTTTTTTTACTTTTTAACTTTTAGAATTATGTGAAAAATTATAGGTATTGACCTCGGAACAACGAACTCTTGTCTCGCTGTTATGGAAGGATGAGAAGCAAAAGTTATCGCGAATGCGGAAGGAAATAGAACGACCCCAAGTATCGTCGCCAGTAAAGACGGAACCATTATCGTCGGAACTCCTGCAAAAAGACAATCTATCACGAATCCTCTTGGAACGATATTTTCAGCAAAACGTTTTATCGGACGTAAATTTGATGAAGTCGCTGACGAAATCAAAAACGTACCTTATGAAGTCGTAAAAGGAAAAGATGGAGAAGCTCTTATCCGTTTTGACGGAAAAGACGTTCGTCCAGAACAAATCGGAGCCTACGTCCTTGGAAAACTCAAAGAAGACGCTGAAAAATTCTTGGGACACGCTGTCACCGAAGCGGTTATCACAGTTCCTGCTTACTTTAATGACGATCAAAGACAAGCCACTATCAATGCTGGTAAAATCGCTGGACTCGAAGTAAAACGTATCGTAAACGAACCAACAGCCGCAGCACTTGCCTACGGAGCTGGAAAAGGGAAAAATGAAAAAATCGCCGTCTATGATCTCGGAGGAGGTACCTTTGATATCTCTATCCTCGAACTTTCAGAAGAAGGAACTTTTGAAGTACTTGCTACCAATGGTGATACTCACCTCGGAGGTGACGACTTTGATAAGAGAATCGTTGACTGGATAGTTGATGAGTTTAACAAAGACCAAGCAATAGACCTCAGAAAAGACCCTATGGCTCTTCAAAGAGTGCGTGACGAAGCAGAAAAAGCTAAAAAAGAACTTTCAAGTACGACTGAATACGATATCAATCTCCCCTATATCACCGTTGATTCAAGTGGTCCAAAAAACCTCCTTATGACTCTTAGTAGAGCAAAGTTTGAATCTATCATCAGTGATCTCGTAGAGAGAAGTATCGAACCTTGTAAGAAAGTACTCAAAGATGCTGGACTCCAAGCTTCAGACTTACACCAAGTTATCATGGTCGGAGGTTCAACTCGTGTGCCTATGGTACAATCAAAAGTGGAAGCATTTTTTGGGAAAAAACCAAACAACTCAGTAAATCCAGATGAAGCCGTAGCTCTCGGAGCGGCTATCCAAGCTGGTATCATCGGTGGAGACGTAACTGACGTTCTTCTTCTCGATGTTACTCCTCTTACACTCGGTATCGAGACAATGGGTGGAGTGAGAACTCCAATGATTGCAAGAAATACGACTATCCCAACGAGTAAAAGTGAAGTATTCTCAACGGCGGCTGATAGCCAGCCAAGTGTAGAGATACACGTACTCCAAGGAGAAAGAGAAATGGCAGCGGATAACAAATCTCTCGGAAGATTTATCCTTGACGGTATCGCTCCAGCGCCTCGTGGTATGCCACAAATCGAAGT
>CAYUZH010000082.1:0-3167 GCA_964449635.1 uncultured Candidatus Peribacteria bacterium
TTATGAATGTATTTGTTTAATGGTACCTTTTTGTGATTAATTCCTACTATTGCTTCCTTTCTTTCTCTCTATGCTATTTTTTTCTCAAAATGAGAAAATCTGCGAATATACTACGGATTTATTACTTTTCTCTGGCTTCTATATAATATTTTTGGTTATTCTATAGCTGGTACGGTTACAAGTCTCCTTCTTTTGTCAGAACTTGTATACACTTACTTTAAAATACACAAACAAAAGAAAATATATAAACAAAAAATTAATTCTATCCTATCAAACAAATAGTATGACTCTTCTATTTATAGCTCAAATTCTCTGATATATCGCTATTATTTTCTCCACTCTCTGATTTACTGCGAAAAAAGATAAAAATGCCCTTATCTTGATGTCGTTTTTTAATCTTTTTATGGGAAGTCATTTTCTCATTTTATGAGCATATTCTGGATGATTTTCTCTCTTTTTTGATATTCTCAAAAATATTTTCTCTCTTAAATATAAAAATAATATTTACTCCCTCGTATTTTTTACAACGATTACATGTATTATTGGATATTTTACTTTTGATGGCACTCTTCCAAGCCTTTTGCCAGGCATTGCTCCTATTGTTTGGACTATTTGAATTTTTACTTTGAAAGGGATGCATCTCCGATATGTTTTTTTAACTTGTAATATATTGTGGATTCTGTATAACTTAGCCGTATGATCTTTACCTTGACTCATTGCTTCTTCAATAAATATGGTAGCTATATTTATTGGATTATGGAGAGTCTATAAACAACAAAAATATGCAAAATAAACTTTCTTCTCCTTTTACTGAACGTCTCGCTCAAATCTACTCAAAAGAAGATATACTGATTGTTATGGAATGATTTCATACAGAAAAACGTCCTGTATATTTTCGTATAAACCTCTGTAAATCAAATCAGAGCGAAGTTGAAGACGCTCTCAAAAAATCAGGCCTTCTTTTTAAAAGAGAAAATGTTCTTCAAGATTGATATTTTCTCGAATGATGAAAAGAAAGGGATTTGTGGGATTTACAAATCTATAAAGATGGGAAAATTTATCTTCAGTCTTTTTCGAGTCAGATACCAGTTCAGTGTATGGATTTAAAATGAGGAGAAACCGTCCTTGATTTGACAGCCGCTCCTGGATGAAAAACGAGCCAAATAAGCGCTCTCGTATGAAATACGGGAAAAGTTATCGCGATTGAAAATAATCAGATTCGTTTTGATAAGATGCAATATAATCTTCAAAAACTTTGATGTAGCAATGTAGAAAGTTATCATATGGATGCTTTAGAAATCCCCCTCAATCCCCCTTCAATAAAGGGGGAAGAATTACAATTTGATGCTATTCTTTTTGATGCGCCTTGTAGTAGTGAGGGAAAAATAAATCTTCATAGTGAAAAGACCTATAATGGATGGGAAGAAAAATATATAGGATTTAATTATAAAAGACAAAAAGCAATTATTGAGAAAAATGTACGACTTTTGAAAAGTTGATGAACTCTTGTTTACTCAACTTGTACATTGGCTCCTGAAGAAAATGAAGGACTCGTTCATTTTTTGCTTTGTAATTTTCCAGAATTACAACTTGAAGATATCGATTTTACTTATGAATATCGCCGTCCAGGAATCAAAAAATTTGGAAAATATATTTATAAATCTGAGATTGTAAAGTGTATGAGGATACTCCCAAATCCTCACAGTGAAGGATTTTTCGTAGCGAAGTTGAGGAAATCTTAGTCTCTCCTTTTCGCTTCACTTATATACACTATTGTTTCAAAATTTTTATTCACTTGTTCAAAAAGTTCTACCATCTTATGAGAGCGAAGTGATATGCATCAAAGCGTTCTTTTTAAATTTCCACTTTCCCAGTACCACTCATTTGGAGTTCCATGTATATAGATATTTCTTTGGAGAGTATTATCATTTATTCATGGTTCCTCTCATTGCAGTTGAATAACTCTCCCAACAGCCACTCTTTGAATATCTCATAATTCGCTTCGATTTATTATTCAATGAGGTTTTCTTCCAATAAGACTCTCCATCGGATTAAATCAATCTCAAATAAAACTCTTAATAGAATGTATTCAAAGAGGAGTTCCATTTTCTCAATTATTATTTCAAAACTCTTTCAGAGCTCAAGAAGTCGTACAAAAATCTTGAAATTTTTGTACTCAATTTTCATGATAGCTCATTATATTGGCTCATCAAAGTACAAATATACAACTTTTTCTTGCTCTTATCATGAATTCACTTAGTTTGCTATTTGAAATAGCCTGCCTTGATAATACTTCTTTTCAGATAATTTCTTCATATTTTTTAAAATCCATACTGAATTAGTTATAGATTATTGTTGTTATTCTTTCACTGTCTCCTTTTCTCCAAGAAGGAAGATTTTCTTTTAGGTCGAGTGTATTGCGACTTGAAAAAGTTATGTTTTCAAATCATTCTTTTTTGAGTCATGCTATCACGAGCTTTCGTAGATCAAAACTCACTTTTTCTCAAAACTCATTTACATCAGTTTGAAGTCAATTATTTTCCATATAAGGTCGTATATGTTCTTCAAAATCATTTTTTGAAAACTCAAATCACTCCCCTGCCATTGGTCCTATCCAGATATCAAAATCTTGTATATTTTGGGATAGTTTTTCGAGCTCACGTTTTGTATTTTTGATAATACCATTTACGAGTCCCTTCCATCCTATATGGACTATTCAAAAAATATTTCCATCGTGATGCGCAAACGTGACGGGCGCACAATCAGCGGTTCTCAGGAGAAGTGCTGATTTATGAAGTGTACTTTTTGTATCGTAAAAGAAAAAACCATCGGTTCATCGAGCAATTATCTTTTTTGAAATAACCCCTCATTTTTGAGTTTTGTGAAATTTTGGCAGACTGCTTTCTATATTTGTTGAATGAGCTGATACATCAAGGCCGTTGATAACTTGAAAAGAAGTATTTTTTACTATCTCTGCGAGAGTACCAAAGGGCGATACAAAACTAACAGTATGAAGAGATGTTTTTCAAAAGTGATGTTCATCAAAGACTTGTTTTGTTGGAAAAAGCATAATTTAATTGACAAAATATTTATTATAACTATATATAAAACTAATTTTAGTATTAAATCTATGTATTTATGTCAAATTATCAAGAAATTGTACAAGA
>CAYUZH010000082.1:3177-3904 GCA_964449635.1 uncultured Candidatus Peribacteria bacterium
GTTTCTCAAAAATGATGTTCATCAAAAAATTGTTTTGTTGGGAAAATCATAGATAATATTGACAAATAATTTATTGAAATTATATAATGTGTGTATTGATTTATTTTAAAATTTATATATTTATGTCAAATTATCAAGAAATTGTACAAGAAATATCTGAAGATGAGGAAAATTTTTGAATTTCAAAATGATGAACAGTACTTGATGATTGAAGAAAAGTTGTATGAAGATGTATATCTCAATGAAGAGATTGAATCGTGGCTATTCTTAATAAACATGGACTTTTAGTAAGCTTTGAATGTAATGCTATACTTGATTGAAATAACTGTAAACTTTCATTAATTGGATGTATAAATAAAACTAAAACGGTTGCTCCTAAAGTTCCAGAATGAGTAAAAATTTAAAACCCACTCTGTAAATCAAGCATTTTTTTATAGTATCCTCCCTTCTTTACAAGAGAATTGTGATTTCCTCTTTCAATCACTTTCCCACTTTCGAGCACGATGATTTCATCGGCTTTTTTTACGGTTTGAAGTCTGTGAGCGATGACAATAACAGTTCGTCCAACGAAGAGATTTTGAAAAGCTTCCGTGATACGTTCTTCACTAAAACTATCGAGAGCACTCGTTGGTTCATCAAGGATAATAATATGAGGATTTTTGAGGATAAGTTTTGCAATAGCAAGACGTTGTTTTTGTCCTCCACTGAGTTTTACTCCTCTTTCCCC
>CAYUZH010000083.1:0-3901 GCA_964449635.1 uncultured Candidatus Peribacteria bacterium
AAAGAATCGTTGCCATACCCAGTGAATGAGCAAGTTCGAATGCCTGAGCAACTTCGATCAGCTCTTCTCTGCTCGTCTCAGAACCAAAATACACTGTTGCCCCTACCGCTGTAGCTCCCATGTTGTATGCTTCCTGGACACTGCCAAACATTATTTGCTTAAACGAATTCGGATATGAGAGCATTTCGTTGTGATTGATTTTGACTATAGTGGGTATTTGCCCGTCAAACATTTTCTGTACTATACCCACTGCACCAAAAGTTGTTGCGACAGCACTACAGCCAGCTTCGATAGCAAGCCTGAAAATATTTGCTGGATCGAAATAGAGAGGATTTTTCGTAAAACACGCATTCGCAGAATGTTCTATACCCTGATCAACGGGGAGAATAGAGAGATAACCAGTATCCGCGAGTCTCCCGTGTCCGTAGAGTTTTTTCAAGCTTTGGATCACTTTTTCAGATCGATCAGATTGCTCAAATGATTCTTGGATAAAGTTTACTCACGGAAGAACGAGCGATTCTTTTGATATTTTTGGTGTGAAGTTACCGAGCAAAGATTCTGCTTCTGCACCGAGGAGGCTAGATATAGAAGTCATATTTTCAACAAATTAAAAATGAATAATGAATAATTAAAAATGGCTGATTTTTATTTCATTTGATACGGCAAGTATACTCTCTCTTTTTTGAAGGCAAGGGATTTTTCCCCTTCATCGCAAGCGCCTTTCCGTCATCCTCGTGCAAGTGAATTCATTTGCGAAGCAAGGAATGAACGCGACACGGGGATCCAGGAAAATTACTACGCAAAGCGAGCAAATTTAATAAGGAATTATTCAGACCTGGATTCCGGATCGCAGATTTCCCTGCTTACGCAATGGAAATCTTTGTCCGGAATGACGGGAAAATTACCTCTTCCCTTTAAAAAGAAAATCCCAGAAGAGCACAATGACTCATCCCGTAATGGCGACATCAGCTACGTTAAACACTGAGAAATATTGCACGCTGATAAAATCTGTTACAGAACCAAAAATTGTTCGCTCGAGTGCGTTCAAAAGTCCTCCAGTGATAATCATGAGGTAGCCTGTTTTTTCCATTTCAGAGATTTTATTCCATGACTTCCAGAGAAAAACTCCGATACCGAGGAGTATCAGAGGAATCAGGAATGTAATCCCGGGCAGGGGAGTGCCAAAGGCGACGCCAGTATTTTTTACATGTGTAATTCTGAGAACATCTCCAATTAGAGAAAAATTTGGATTTGAAAAATTGACCCAGTATTTTGAGAGAATATCAGAGAGAATTATAAAAAGGAGAAGGATTATTTTCATATTATATATTCTTTATTAAATTCTCTTCGGTACAGAGTGACTTTAATTGGTAAATCATGCTTGATAATTTGAGGCTTGTATCGATTAATGTGCTTGGAAAATATTCAGGATTACTCCCTGAAAAGATTCAATAGCGAGCATTTTCAAAACAACAAATATTTATAGAGGAGTATTGTTTTTTTCCTTTTCTATCAATACTTGAAAAAAAATCTATTTGATAATATTTTGTCGAAATATCGTCATCGAAGAGTCATTTTATTTTTCTTATATTTCTAATTCTATAAATACCGAAATCTTTCCTAATTTTTTTTGTATATATTTCGTTTATACTGTGTGAGGGTTTTTTTATTCTTTCGAAGATTTTTTTTATAAGTCAATTTGAATCAAGTTTATTATTAGATTTCTTCAACTGAGAAAATCAGATATATATTTTACCAATCATTTCAAATGTATGACTAGCGAGAAGCGACTGCAGATAGTCATTTCTTATTACTCACGCAGAATTCTGATGTTGTTCTTTGTCTAAAATTTTAGAACATTCTTCTATTGAAGCAATGAGTGGCAGGATATATTTATATAGAACCTCTTTTTTTGTATCCATACGATTATTTTTTTCTATTCGCGTTAATTTGCTCTAAAAGAGAATGAATTTTCTCTTTTAATTCTTTGTTCTTTATATCCTTTTCCAAAGCAATCTTATATTGTGCTAATGATTCTTTTAACTCTCATTTTCATTCCAGAAGTTCTGCTTTTCTCATTATGATTTCAATATCTGGAAATTCTATAAAATCTAGATAGTGAATTGCCATTTTGATATCTCCAAGAAAATAAAAACAATTAGATAATTTTCTTAAATTAATTTCTGCGAATATTCATTTAAAAGATCATTTTATCTCAAAATACTTTAAATAATAATTCTTTGCTTTTTCATATTCTTCCTGTTCATAAAATAATTTTCATAATTCTTGAAAACAAAATTCCTGAAAATATTCAGATTCAATTTTTTGCTCTGATCATTTTATAAAGAATTCTATGGCTTTTTTTATCTCTCATTTCCTTTCTAAGCAAATAGCATAAAAGCAATAATCTACATTACAGACTAATTTGTCTTTTGATCTCTGTTCAAAGAGATCCATGCATTCCTTAATACCTATATGACTTAATAGTACAGGATATGCCCACCCTTTTTCCTTGTATTTTTTATCCTTTGAATCCTGGATTTCCTTTTTTATGGCAAAAAATCTCCCTTTTTTTTGTAAACTAAGATTCCAATACCAATAATCTTCTTTTGTTAGTTCGACCATTTCTACACACAAATCAATACACTCATCATATAAGCCAGCTAAGTATTTAAGGCGTGGAGTATTTACTAACTGAAGTTCTTTTAATCCTCGAACAGCAAGTGAATTTTCTTCTTTGAGGACTTGAACTGTTAGTTTTGTGTTTTTTTGTAATTCTTTACCCATGTTCTATTTTTTTAGAGAAATTAACTCATTCTTTTTCAGGTTTATATCTGATACAATTTTTTCTTTTAGTTCTCCGAGTAAATTTTTGTTTTGCTGCAAGTTTTCATGAAATACATACCATTCTGAGTTTTTAAGGTCTTCTAGTTCTTTTGTCTTGTTTTCAATGAGTTTGTTGAGTTTTTCGAGTCTATTTACGAGGTCTTCTAATCAATTCCTGAGAGTATCTCAGAGCGAATCGGTCTGGTCAAGGAGTCTCAACGCTTCCAAATCATTTTGTTCGTAGGCTTGATTAATTTTCTTCATCAAACTATCATCTCCATTGTACATGTCAGGGTGAAACTTGAGAGCAAGTTTTTTATACAGTTGCTTGAGTTCCTTTTTTTCCTCATCGCTAATTTTCTTTCGCTTTTCTATCTCATCCTCTTGTTCTTGGATTGCAGAATATTGTTTTTGTATTTTTTCTTGTTCTTTTCTCGTTCTCTCTCAAATAATCATCTCTGCTTCTTCACGAGAGAGTCACTTTTCTACGAGTTCTTCAATAGTCTTGAATTGAGAAATTTCTATTTCTATCTCATCGAGCTGGAGATAGAGACGACCTATTTCTGAATCGTATTTTTGCTTTAGTATTGATAGCTCGTTTTTGAGATTTTCTGTATCACTTATTATCTCAGCAAGCTCTTTTTCTTTTATACTAATCTCTTTTTTTAATTCTTTCACTTCAAAACTTTCATCTATTTCTCAATGTTTTGTAGTTTTAGTCATGAACTAATTATATTGGCTTACTTTTTCTTTCCAAATACTTTCTTTTTCCCTGTATCACCTTCAGCGAGTTTTTTCATGATGATTTCATTACAGATAGCTTCATCGAGAGCAGATGGATCATCTTTATATTTCTTTGGGAGAGGGAAGTTATCTTTTCCTTGTTTGATATAGGGGCCAAATTTTCCTCGGAGGACCTGAATATCACCAAATGTATGAATAGCATTTGTTGCTGTACCAGATTTTTTTGCTTCGATCATTTCGAGAGCTTGTTCGAGAGTGATATTATAGACTGTATACGGAGCGTCAGCAGTTATTGATACGTATGTTTTCTCGAGATTGACGTAGGGGCCAA
>CAYUZH010000084.1:0-2698 GCA_964449635.1 uncultured Candidatus Peribacteria bacterium
GAAAATTCAAACGGTGAGATTTCAACTCAATTGATATTTATTTTCTGAGTATCCTAAAATCAAAAGTTTTTCAAAGCAGGAATGAGTTGTAAAAAGTTTTTCGAGTGCTTCATCACAAAGTAAAAGTTCTTTACTCATTTATCTTTAAAATTCAGTGGGAGGGAATACTGTTCATCGTGATTCGTGATATACAAATCATCACTTCCATATCAAAAAGGGAAGTCTATATGAAGCGTACGTGAACTTCCTGGGATAAAACTATGACTGCCATTTTCCCAGATAAGTGCATCATCTCCAATCTCGTCAACCACCGTTTTAAAATTGAAAGGCAACATATTATCCATCGGAACATTGAGAATATCAGCAAATGAAACAATGATAGTATCAATATTTTGTTTTTGTTTCACCACTTTTTTCATCACGACATTTACGATTCCAGGAGCAGAACCCGCGCCAAGACAAGCAAATGTCCCGTTAGTTTTAAACTTCTCACTAAGCTCGTAACTACGAAGAATTCATGCATAGGTATCACCAAGATCAATATAACTCACTTTTGCCTCGAGACAAGCATCAACGATTCACGCATTGAGCGTATATTCAAGACAGTTTACAACGATATTATATTTTTGAAAGGTCTCTACAAGACCTGCCATATTTCTCAAATCAATAATTTCAGCAGATACCTGAGAATTTTGTAATTGCAAAATAAGCTCGCCTATCTTTTCAGGATCTCTTCAAGCGATTCAAACAGTAAAACCGCTTTTCACCAAGTCACTTACGACCACTTTTCCCACATTTCCATATCCACCAAGTACAAGAATTTTTTTCATAAAAAGTTTTAAATAGCTAATTTTTAGGAATTATCAACGCGTTCAAGTTAAATATAGTTAGAAAGTCCTATTGAAAAATAATAGAGTGCATAAGAAATAACAAGCATGACTAGAGCTAAGATAGTAATAATCTTAAAAACCTTATTTATTGTGTTTACATGTTCTCAAACAACAAAAATATTAACTAAAGCAAAAATCATAGAGAATGTATATATCAAAACAAGATAAAAAAATCACGGTTTTGATAAATTACCCCCTACCAGTGAGTATAAAAAAGGAAAAAGATAAAAACACAAAAAAGGAAGTAAAATAAATATACAATAGTATTTTTTTTGATTAAAAGAAAATACCTGATATTTAAACCAAGATATAATGAGTACTGAAATAAAAGAAAATATATGAATCGGTAAAATAAAAACAGCAAAAAGTAAACCAACTCCCATTAATCAGGCACCGTCTCCTTTATAAGAAAGAGTATAAAATTCTATACATATCACAGCTAACAAAGAAAGTACAAAAAGGCCTAAACTCAAGAAAGTAAAAAATTTTTTCATACCAATCAAAAAAATAATAATTCCTTTTTATTGTACGATATAGTCAAAAAAAAGGCAAAAAAGAAATTATGACTATTTAAGATTATTTTAAGGGAATTTATTTGACAATATATATTTATTATTTAAAATAATTTTACTTTCAAGGGGTGGGCCCGGAAAGTTGTAGCGTAGGAGTAAGTAAAATGTGCCAAGTATCTGGGAAAGTGAAATGGTTCGACCCTGCAAAGGGATATGGGTTCGCCGAGAGTGATTTCGGCGATGTATTAATCCATGTTTCCATTCTACGGGAAGCGAGGATTGAGAGAATCTTCGAGGGGGATATTCTTGAGGTGGAAACAGTCTGCTCCCAAAGCAAGCTTCGTGCGACAAAAGTCATACGATTCGAAGAAGGAGATAGACAACTACCTCTCCCTCTACAAGCAAGAACAACAAAAAAAGTTGAGGAAACTACTTCCGATTGGCAAGTTGCCAGCGTGAAATGGTTTAACCGACTTCGTGGATTTGGGTTTTTCCAGACAGATGAGGGTGATGGCTTTATCCACATGGAGACTCTCAGGTCAGCAGGAATCATCGGGATACAACCTGATGAAACCTATATGATCAAATACGGGCCGTCGAAGTCTGGTTTGGTCGTAAGTGAAATTCGTCCGATAACAATATAAGGACGAAGAGCCTCTAACAGGGAGGCGTCAAAATTTGAGTAAAGAAAAAAGCTGACACTTGAAAATCAAGGCAGTTCTTTTCTAAAAAGGAGTCATAACAGGGGACTCCATACTCAAAAAATATATCAAAATTCTTTTTCCCCTTCGGGGTAGTAGAAAGAAGTAAGAAACAAAAAGCAGGGCAAAAGCCCTCTTTTATGTATAAAATAATTTATAAAAACTATTCGTGTCAAATATGGTATATCAAAGACCAGTATTGCATACAGATATATGATTTCTAAAAGATCATGGACTTTTTCCTGACAAATCTTTCATTTTTTGAGAAGCTATAAAGTGACCAACAAGAAATATTTGGAAAATAATCGGATACAAAAAAGATTCTAAAGTAAGAAAAAAAAGTATTTATTTTGCTACAGACTCTCTTTGAAATCAAACTATTGAGCTCGGAACACTAAAAGAAGTTCAACAACTTTTCAAAAACAAAATTTTTAAATTTGTAGAATAACTTCTTTATTGCAAATAGCCATTTTTCATTATAATCACTCTACTTTTTCCCTTTACAAAAGGATATAAGAGAAAGCCATTCGCCATTTATAATAAGCTGGCAACTTATTTAGTTAAAATAATATATGAAATATAAAGAGACGTTTAC
>CAYUZH010000084.1:2708-3829 GCA_964449635.1 uncultured Candidatus Peribacteria bacterium
TTTACTCTTTTAACGTTCTATAAATTTGTAGACGTAGAAGACCCAGAACGAGAAGTTAGAGATCATCTTATATTCTGCAAGGATATTGGAATGACTGGAAGAATTTATATCGGAACGGAAGGAATTTCCTCAACAGTTACAGGTAATGTAGGACAAATAAAAGCCTACAAACTCTACCTAGAAAATCATCCTCTTTGGAGAGGAGTACAAGATATCGATATAAAATCAAGCCCCGTAGATGGACATAAATTTCCACGTATGCAGGTAAAAGTACGTGAAGAAATTGTTGCTCTTGGGAAAAAATATTCTCGTGAAGAAATTGAAGAAGCGGGGAATCGTATGGAAATAGATGAGTTTAAAAAGATACTCGACTCTGGAAAACTTGATAATTATATCATCCTTGATATGAGAAATAATCATGAATACAAACTTGGACACTTTAAAAATGCTATTCCAGCAAATACTCTCACATTTAAAGAACTTGAAGAAAAAATAGACGATTATAAAGCAGAGTTTTGAGATAAAAAAGTGATTTCCTACTGTACGGGAGGTATCAGATGTGAAAAATCAACCGTGATGCTTCAAAAAGCAGGACTCAAAAACACGTACCAACTTGATGGAGGAGTCGTAAAATATATCAATACCTACGATGATGGAAATTGGCTTGGGAATCTCTACGTATTTGATGACAGAATTTCATACCAAGTAGGGACAGAAAAAACACATACCGTCATAGGAGAATGTTGTTACAGTGGTAAAAAGACTGACCATTGTGAAAATTGTCGCTATAGTCCGTGCAATGCCAGACTTATCTGCACTCCAAAAGAGTATAAGGCACATTTTGGATTTTGTAGTGCTGAGTGTGTGCAAAAAGCAAAAAAAGATGGGCTCATTAAACCACTCAGCTTTGATTCCTTTGATTATAAAAAAGAAAGGATCAATGTAAAACTTTGAAAACAAAGTCTTGAGAAGATGCTCAATAAAGTAGATATCCATCTCTCAAAAGAACTCAAATGAGTACAATTTAATCATGAGTTTTCTCAAAAAGAAGAATATATCATGGATTAAAAAAAACCGATTTTCATCGGTTTTTTTTATGATTCTGTAAACATTTCTCACTC
>CAYUZH010000085.1:0-3571 GCA_964449635.1 uncultured Candidatus Peribacteria bacterium
TCTTCTTTTCTTGCTTGTGCTACCTTTTGTTGATTTTGTTTTACTTGAAATTGTTGCCATTCAATCAAATGTTTTTCATTGAGAGTCTTAATCTCTTTTTGATATTTTACTTCTAGTTCTTCAAGTTTTTTCTTTTCTGTATCAAGGATATTGAAAAGTCTATCAATTTGGTTCTCTGTCATAGAAGGCATAATGTCGAACCAATATTGTCTCTCATCATCATCCATCGATTCTGTATTGAGTATGAGTTCAACAAGTTCTGTATATTTTGCTTGCATTTCATCTGAAATAACAAACTCTTTTCCGTGATGAGTGATTTGTGCCATAAATTAATTTATATTAAATGGTAGTTTACGGAGTAGAAAATGGAAAAGATAAAAAATATTCATTCCACATATTTTTCTCCCTTATATTTATTGTAGTATAACTTATAAAAATTTGCAAAAAAAAATTATGAATTATAATTCAAATGATATGATATTAACCTTTTCTTATGTTCCTTATCTATTTTTGATTCTATATTCTCTTTCTCCTTGTTATGTGGGGATTTTTCTGAGTTGCTTGGATTCACGCTCATAAATTTAAAAACTTTAGTAATCATATTGTATTTGTTACGAGACTTCTTCTCATATTTCTTATTATTTTAAGTCTCACAGGATCTATCATCTTATATAGTTTGATAAATTCTTGAAATACTTTTTCAGTAGATTTAGAAACAACACAGATAGAAAACCAGAATTACTACTAAAAATAGTTTATGACATCAATTTTTACGAAGATTATTAATCGAGAAATTCCATCATCTATTGTCTATGAAGATGAAAATATTATTGTTATTCATGATATTCATCCTCAAGCGAAAACACACCTTCTTATTATCCCCAAAGAAGAGATTCAAACAGTGAATGATTTTACAGAGAATCATGCTTTATTGATATCACATATGTTTTTCGTTGCCCAAAAAATAACGAAAGAACAATGAATTGATGAAGGATATAAACTTCATATAAATGTTTGAGAAAAATGAGGGCAAGAAGTTCCTCATGTACATATGCACCTTCTCTCTGATATTTAGTCTTTTGATAACAAAAAAATATGAATAAAAACAAAATTATTTTCGGAATCCTTTGAGGTATTATCGTGCTTCTTCTTCTCGTAGGAGTGATGTATATGAATGCTTCAACAAAAACAACCAGTACTGGAACTAAAGTAAATGGTCCTCTCTCTATTTGGATTATAGGTGATAGCAAAGATGTATTTCAGCAAATTGTTTCCGATTTTAAAGCTCAAAATAAAGAGTTCTGATCAGCAAATGTCAATGTAGAAAGTTTTTCAAATCTTGAAGAATATAATCTTGCACTTTCTTCTTCTTTTATAAAAGGGAAATCTCCAGATATATTTGTTCTTAATAGCAACGAATCAAGTCAGTTTGAAGATCAAATAACAGGGCTTTCTCCAACAATATTTAATCCACAAGATTTTAGAAAAAATTTCAAAGAGTTTTTTGGTGAAGAGCTTATAAAATCGACGCCAAATCCAACTGGTGATAAATCAGCAGCTCCTGTTGAATTTGTTGTCTGAATTCCTGTTTGATACGAAACACTTGGTATTTTCTTTAATCGTCGTTTCTTTCAGGCGAAAGATATGATTTCATGGTCAAGTATTAGTGAAGCTGCTCGTTTGATATCTGAGAAAAATTCGACAATGGTTCCTATTGCGCTTTGAAATGGAAGTGTAACTCCGTATGCATCAGATATTATTTCTCAATTTTTTCTTCTGGATGGATTTCCATCGCTTGAAGCAGTAGAATGAAAAAAAATGAAAGAATCACTCGCAACATACCTCTCATATGGTGATGCAAACGGTGATAATAAATTTAATACGAGAACGACAGAACTGATAAACTCAGGGAAAAATGCACTTCATATGTTCTCTCGTGACGATACAGCAGCAGTCGTTGGGTATCCTCGTATGATAAACGATATCGAGGCTCTTTGATTTAAAAAGACATTTTTATTGGCAGCTCCTTTCCCACACTATTCTCTCACAGATGGAAAGACGCTTGTAAACTATAATTATTTTGTGATAAATAAAAATACAAAAAATTATGCATTTTCTGAAAAATTCCTCACATACCTTGCCTCTGAAATATGAGCAAAAAAATACCTCTCAGTCTATCCATATTACCTCCCAGCGATGATTAATCTCGAAGCAGAACTTTTTTCACAGAAAATTCATCCTTCGTTTAATATCGTTTTAAAAGATTTTTACTCAGATACAACCTTTTGAACGTTTAATAAATCGGTTTGATATCTCTATGATACAGAGATGATAAAAGTGCTCGATGATTCTGTTAATGCGATTTCAAGGTTTGAAACAGTAAAGAAAATTCTTCTCTGTAAATCAAAAAAAATTCTTAATCTCAGTAATTTATCTATAAAATGTGAGGAGTAATAACTCCTCTTTTTTAAAATATATTCGTAACTTTTTTCACTTGTTTTGTTATATTCATATCCCATTCTGTACTTCAAGATGTAGTTACTGTCGATTCACCACCTTTACCAATTTTGACGATATAAAGATATCGGTGTATGTTGATTTTCTTTGTCAGTCTATTCAAGACCGGTCTTTTAAGAAGACCGGTCTTGAAAAACCTCTTCTTGAAAGTATTTATTTTTGATGAGGAACTCCCTCAACACTTCATATGCCTCAGATAAAAAAAATTCTTGATACCCTCAAAGAGGTATATATATTTTCTGATACCATTGAAATCACTTTTGAAACCACTCCACAAAATATTTCTTCTCAAAATTTACAGGATTGGAACTCACTTTGAATCAATCGTATAAGCACCTGAATCCAATCACTCAATGAAAAAGTACTCAAAGAGGTATGAAGAATTACGAAAGAAGAGATTTTTGAAAAACTTGATATTCTCAAAGTATCTCCCATAAAAAATATTGCCCTTGATTTTATAATAGGGCTTCCATATACAACTCCATGAGAACTTGTTCAGAATATTGAATATATTTTGCAAATATACCCTTTTATAAAACATATTTCAGTATATATGTTAGAAGAATATACCTATCCAAAAAACTGGCAAGAGTATGCATTTCCAAAAGAAGCATTTCAAGATGAGTACACAAATATTAAAAACACACTTGAAAAATATTGATTTCAAAGATATGAACTTTCAAATTTTGCTCTCCCGTGATTTGAGTGTAAACATAATAAAGCCTATTGGAATCATAGTGAAATGGCCGCTTTTTGACTTGGGAGTTATGGCTTTGAAGATGGTATTCGATATGCTTATGGAGAAAATTTTAAAGACTATTATTCATGAAAAGGGTATACTGAAGATATCCTCGATGAAGAAGCAATACGTCTTGAAAAAATGATGTTTGGACTTCGTACAAATGGCATCCAAGAATGACTAATCTGAGATGATAAAAAAGAACAACTCAATTCCTATATAGAACAAAAATATCTTGCAAAAGATGGCGATATGATATATATTTTAGAAAAATGAGTTCCGGTTATGGATACGATACTTTCTGATATTATTTAA
>CAYUZH010000086.1:0-3465 GCA_964449635.1 uncultured Candidatus Peribacteria bacterium
AGAAGCTTATCAAGAGCAATCTCTTTCCCAGCAATAATAACTATTGGAGTTACTTTTTCTTCTTCATTTCATTCAAAATAAAAGTCATTTGTTATTTTATTTTCTTCATAATAATCAGTCACTTTCTTTTGAATTTTTCTGATAGCTCAAATCCTTTCTAAGATATCATAAATACGCATCACTGCTTCTCTGTTATCAAAGTTTGTCATACGAACCATTTGCTCAATTCTTTTTCATTGTATATGAAAGACAAGATTCCCTTCATCAGAGATTTTATAGTTTCTTGGTTCATCATCTTCTTGATTTTTCAAATCATAGATAACAACTTTCGCTTCCTCTGTATCCTCTGTTTTTGGTTCTTCAAAAGAAGTATAAGAATCTACAAGAAAATCTTTTAACTCCAAAATTCCTTCTGAAGTGGCAGAACTCAGGAGAAATATTTTTTTCTTTTTGTACTTTTTTGTAAACTCTCCTAAAAGAAATTTTTTCATATCTTCATCAAGCAAATCAGCCTTTGAGAGGATAATTATTTCTTCTTTTTTCTCTAAATCTGAAGAGAACTGTTTTAGTTCATGGCGGATAATTTCATAATCTTCAAATATTTTATCAAGGCGGTAACAATCGAGAAGATGAAGAATTACCTTTGTTCGCTCAATATGTTTCAAGAATTGGATTCAAAGTCCTTTTCATTGGCTTGCTCACTCAATAAGTCCGGGAACATCCTCAAGCACGAGAGACTTTCCCTTATGTTCCATCACTCAGAGATTTGGAACGAGTGTAGTAAATGGATAGTCCCCTATTTTCGGTCTCACAGAAGTAAGGACACTGATAAGAGTTGATTTTCCAGCACTTGGAATTCCTATAATACCAATATCAGCAACCAGTTTTAGTTCGAGTTGGATACCTTTTTCTTCTCAGATATCACCAAGCTCAGCAAATCATGGAGCCTGTCTTGTTGAAGAGGTAAAATGGGCATTTCAAAATCCTCCTCTTCCTCATCTTGCAACAAGAAGTTTCATATTGTCATCATCTAAGTCTGAGATAACCTCTTGAGTTTCAACATTTCTTACAATAGTCCCCACTGGCACTTTTATAACGAGGTCTTCTCCATTGAGTCCATGTTGGCAATTATCGAGTCATTTTTCACCATCTTCTGCTCTCAAAACTTTTTTATGACGAAAATCAGAAAGAGTATTGAGATTATGATCCGTTTGAAGGTATACATGCCCTCCGTTTCCTCCATCTCATCACCGAGGACCTCATTTTGGTATATATTTCTCACGTCTCCAAGAAACAAGTCCGTCTCATCATCTCCCAGCGATTAATGTAATTTTGACCTCATCGATAAACATAATTATTAATTGAAAGTTATACCCTAAGGGCACAAGTAAAGTTTTTAAATTAAAAGTATTGTATAGAAAAATTATTTAAAAACAAAGAAAGTCAGCAATTTGCCGACTTCTTTGCAAAACATATTTTTTAAATTTGGTGTCAGAGAGTGGAATTGGCGCCCTACGGGTCGGCCATCCAGAGACAAAAGATACAAACGTATCTTTTTTTCGATTTGCAAGCGAACTCTTCCTTTCAATTCCCACAAAGTTTAGTTATAATATTTGGTGTCAGAGAGTGGAATTGAACCACCGACCTCAGGGATATGAATCCTGCGCTCTAACCAACTGAGCTACACTGACAAGGAAGTAAAAAGAGAAAAGGGAAAATAAAAAGTAATTTCTCTCTATTTTTTTCTTTTCTCTTTTTACTTTTATATTTTATTGGTTGCGGAGACAGGAATTGTCGCCTTCGCTTTGCTCAGGTCGGACATTCGAGCCAAAAGATACAAACGTATCTTTTTAAAATTGCTTTGCAATTTTACTCTCTTTTCAATTCCATGTACTCTACATAATTTCTTTTTGGTTGCGGAGACAGGAATTGAACCTGTGATCTCCAGGTTATGAGCCTGGCGAGATACCACTTCTCTACTCCGCGGTAGATTGCTTTATTTTATGGTACGGCCACGGAGAATCGAACTCCGATTACCGGGATGAAAACCCGGTGTCCTAACCGTTAGACGATGGCCGCTTAAAATCAAAAGCTTCGTCATTATATATATTTTTCTTTTTAGTCAAATTTTTTATTTAACTCTATTATTATGCCTTAAAAAGGCATCTATTCAAGATACAACCTCTTTCTAAAATATATTTGGAAATAAAACGTTATTTTCGCCAGTGTCTATTATATAAAAAACTTGATTTAAAAGGGAAAGTTTTTATTATTTGTCTACAATACTATATTCTAATTTAGACAGTCTATGTACACTATCACTCGTCAAGAAGCAGCAGAAGTTCTTAATATATCTACTCGTAGTATAGATAGATATATACGTGCAGGGAAACTTCGTTCTATGAAAGATGGAAAGATTATCTATATAAATGATAAAGATATACAAAATCTTAAAAGTGGTGAAGCAGCAGTACAAGAAGTCATAATCCCTATCAGAAAAGAAACTCCTGATTATCAAAGAACGTATTCTCATACTCCTGATGAAGTACATTTTGAGAAAAAAGAGGTTTGATTTACATCTAAGTCAATCCTTGAACCGATTTATGAAGATATGAGAGAAGATATAAAGAAGAAAGATGAGATTATACAGACTCTCTCACTTCGTCTCGGAAAAGCTGAGGAGATAGCAAAAAATTCTGTATCTCTTATAGATTATAAAAAATCCCAATTTCTTCTTGAAGAATCAAAAGGATACCTCTCAACTGAAGTAGATAGTCTTAAAAAAGAAAAAGAAAAATTAAATAAAGAACTAAAATACGAAAAAAATACGAATTATATCATGCTCTCTTTTTTGATTTCACTTCTCATACTCACTGCTGTTATCTTTTTTGTAAAAATATAAAAATACTTTTAAAAAGCTTCCAAATTGGAAGCTTTTTTTTCGAAAAAAATTTACTTTTATATAAAAACTTAGATAATACCTCCACAATACTTTATTACACGTCCCCATAGTTCAACGGATAGAACAGCCCCCTCCTAAGGGGCAGATGCAGGTTCGATTCCCGCTGAGGATACCATTTTTTATTACCATGGAGGAATCGAAAGGAGAGCCTCGCAGTATTGCGAGAGAAAGATACGTTTGTATCTTTCGTACTCGGATGTCCGACCCTGTAAGGGCGACGATTCCCGCTCTAGGATACCCTAATTACTAATTATATATATGAAAAAAAATAATTCCCAAAATATACTTTTCACTACTATTTGAATCATTATCGTATGACTTCTCATACTCGGAGTATGGCTTATGAAATGATTTCAAGATAATTGAAATTCACTAAACAATTGAACTGGAAGTATAAAATGACCAGTAAAAATTACTATTATTGATGATAAAAGATGTAGTGCTTGTCTCACAAAAGAGATTTGAACTCAACTAAAACAAGTTCCATTTCTTACAGAAGCAAC
>CAYUZH010000087.1:0-3127 GCA_964449635.1 uncultured Candidatus Peribacteria bacterium
AACTGAGGGAGTTTTTTAACAGTTTTTATTATGCACTTGGAGTCAAAAGTTTTGTGATAAGCCATTGAACTACTGAGTTTGCAAGCCAGATAACCACAAGACCGATAGCAGCTTGGATAAGAATAGTCTTTCCTTTTTTTACTTTATCTTCAGCACCTCCAGCAGTAAGAATATTAAACCCACCATAGATTGCATAGATAACTGCAAGAATAGCAAGAAATGTTGCTGCTGTTCCTATAAGGTCTTGAACGGCTGTATCAGCTGTTTTTGAAGTTCCTTGGATTCCTTGAGCTACATTTCCTTCACCAAAACTGATAGCACTTGCAAATTGTGCTTGCGCACCAAGAGCAACAGCAAGAGATGAAAGAAGAACTTTTTGAATTACGTTTTTCATATTTTTTTGTTATGTATATAATATAACGAGCCCTATTATAGGGACAAAAAGCTAGAAAATCAATTTTTATCCTTCCAATTCCTCTTTACAATGGACAGAAATATTTTTTTAAAAAATCTTAAAAAGTCTTCTCAAGAAAGAGATGTACCAAATATAACCGAACAAAATGCCAAATTTTTAAGAAACTTAATTGAACAATCCTGAACAACTTCTCTTCTCGAAGTTTGAACTGCTAATGGATATTCTACTCTTCACTTTGCTTTTGAACTTGAAAAAAAAGATTGACATATAACCACTATAGAGTTCTCATCTGAAACTTATAAAGAAGCTCTTCAGAATTTTAAAGAAATGTGAGTTGACTCTATGATTACTCCCTTGTTTTGAAATGCACTTGAAATTCTTCCAAAGCTAGAAGATACTTATGATTTTATTTTTATCGACGCCATGAAAAAACACACCCTTACTTTTCTTCTTCATTGTCAAAAGCTTATTAAAAAATGAGGAATTATTGTTATAGATGATGTTATTAAATTTAAACATAAAATGCTTGATTTGTATGAATATCTTGAAAAAAGTACTCTCTCGTATCAAATAATACCAGTCGACGAGGATGATGGTGTTATCATTATAAAGTATTAAAAAATAACTTTTGAAAAAAGACAATTTTTCCCTATAATCCTGCTACTTTAAAGTAAAACCTCTTATGAAACATATTGTTGCACTGTGTATTTGAATTATTCTTTGAATATCTTCAGTATCATTTGTATTTGGGTGAATTGTCATGAATTTGCAAAATATAACTCCAGATTTTTATCTTTCAAAAAATATTTTCCCTGATTCAAAGAAGCTTAACTATACCGTTCTTTGATTTAAACATGAATGAGATATTAGTGATTATACATTTGAATCTCCTTGTAAAATCGAAACAAAATTTCTGGGAAAAGAGAATTTTAGTTCTTTTTTCAAAATTAGTTTTCTCGATAATACATGTAAAAATCCATTTATTGCACTCAAAAAAAATGGGAAAATAGTAGAAAAAAGTAGTGTAAAGCTTGAGATTATGAGTAAAAGTACTCTTTATAATACTCTTGTTGACCTTAGTAGTGAACAACTTCAAAAAATTATCTGAGAAATAAATAAAAAGATTTCTTCTCAACCTTCTCAAGAAAAAGAAATTACCTCTAAAAATGTTCTCACCTCTCAAAAAAGTCGTAGGGAAAAAGAACTTCAATATAAAAAAGAAATCATAGAAAATATACTCAAATGAAGAAAATTAAAATACTCTGTTCCTGTCTCCTGATACACTCTTCCTATATGAGAAAGTAAAATACCGAATGCCTGACGTCCTTATAGAGCAGGATTTACCGATGGGATTCATCATGCATGGGATATAGATACTCCTGTCTGAACTCCCGCCATTGCTCTTGATGATGCTATTATAGTACGAGTTGTCGATAACTGGGACTGGGGAACTCTTTCAAATTTGAGAAAAGGGAAAAATCTCACCCGTGAAGATATGGAAAGAAACCTCGATATACTACGAGGGAATCAAATATGGATAAAAACTATGAAATGAGAGGTAGTTATGTATAATCATTTAGAAACAGTAACGAGTGATTTAGAAGTATGAAATCTGATTAGTAGAGGAACAACACTTTGAACTATTTGAATAAGTTGAGTTCCTGAAGCTGATTATAGTGATTCTCATCTTGATTTTTCAATAAGAATAAATCCTTATAACCCAGATAAAGCTGGGAAATACGAAGCTGAAGAATATATGTTTTGGGATTGGAAAATGAAATGACAATCAAAAGAGTATATTCTCGAACATCAATACGATTTTTTTGAGAAATAATTGCACTCTCCTATGTCAGATAAAAGAATCATCCTTGCTTCCAATAAAAAAGCCCTCTTCGATTTTGAGATTGTAGAGAATTTTGAGGCGTGAATTCAACTATTTTGATATGAAGTTAAGGCAATACGTCAGGGGAAAATAAATCTAAAATGAAGTTATGTTTCTCTTCTCAACTGACAGGCTCGACTCAAATGATGCCACATTAGCCCGCTTTGATCTCTGTCAAACAAAACAACCGTTGAAACAACACGAGAAAGAATTCTTCTCCTTCATAGAAAAGATATTGATTCACTCACTTCTAAAGTTCTCGAAGCCGGAAAATCGCTTCTCCCTATAGAGGTTTATCTTGCAGGAAGTCTTATAAAAATCCGAGTTGGACTCGGAATTTGAAGAAAAAAATACGATAAAAAACAACTTCTCAAAGAAAGAAGTATGGATAAAGAAGCAAAGATGCAGATGAAAAAATACATCTAAATGTTTATTGAAAAAGTTTTTCTTTTTCATATTATTAAGAAAGTATCCCAAATTTATACATTTTAAGAGTTTTCTATGATAGATATAAAAATTCTCAGAAATAATCCTGAGGTTGTCGAACAAGCACTTTTTAATAAATGAATCAAATGAGTAGATGTTCAAGAAATTCTCTCTCTCGATAGTAAGAGAATACAACTTGGTCAAGAGCTTGATACTTTGAGAGCAAGAAGAAATGAAATTGCTGCGAGTATGAAATCAGGAAAACCAGACCAAACGCTTATTGATGAAGGAAAATCTCTCAAAGAAAAAATAGCCCTTCTCGAAAAAGATTTTGAAGAAGTTGAAAATAGCTTTTATACCCTTTTTAAAAAAGTACCTAATATCCCAACGAGCGATACTCCTAT
>CAYUZH010000088.1:0-2718 GCA_964449635.1 uncultured Candidatus Peribacteria bacterium
CAAATGTTTCGCAAAATATAATATCCTCTCATCAAATTGTGTGTATTTCTAGTTTCCCAGTAAATATGATGCTTGATGTTTTAATTGACGTACCGGTATGAAAAACCAGATTATCCCCATTCCTCAATAGCTTTACTCATCAAATGAGACCAATTTGAACATCACCTGAAGGATGTCAAAATTGATACGATGGTCTTTGTGATAATGAATCATGAGAGAATTGCCCTTTTACAGCATCAAAGTAACATCTTTGAATGTTATTTTTTTCCGATGATTGTATATCAAGTGCTGGAAGTCAAAGATCATTTAATACTACAAAAGATACTACATTTTGAGGAAGGTCCTGTAAGTGAATCTTAACTAGCATACCATCTTTGTTCTCAAGAGCATATAATACTCCATCAACACTCACAAAACGCCATTCTCCAATCTTTCAAAAAAATCGAATGTCAGCATGAACTTTTTCAAAATCCTCTGAGTCACTACGAAGTATATACCCCTGAGATATCCCATCACCTAGGTTTAGCAACCCTATTTGATCATCTTCCTGGTAAAAAACCACATCTTTTATACTTCAAAGGGCAATATTTGATTTTTTAAGTACCTTCTTTCCGTCCTCAAATCATTGAGTGATATAGAGATCTTCTCAAATAATATAGTACTTTCACTCAGACGATAGCTCTGTTACTTTACTTTTTTCTCATGACTCCATAATAGCAAAGATACCTTTTCCGTCAGATACTGTTGTGATATTCTGAAACATTTGTATATCAAATAGTTCTTGAGAAGAGGCATCTGTATGAGATACAGCTTGATCTAAGGTAAAATCAAGACCAAGTACTACTGCTGGCGTGTCTCTCTCTTTACTATACTTTGAGGTATATCTACTTTCAGAAAAAAACAATTTTTGTTTTTCTCCTAAAAATATTCAAGCTCAACGAGAAATTTGTATTTTATGCCACATCATAAAGCCAGGCATGGAAGCATTTTCGTATGTTTCTCTAACACTCACTTCTTTATTTGATTTTATATGAAATTCTTCTTTAAACTTCCCTTCTTCTGGGCTAAATCTATAAACTATTTGAGTGGTATCAGGATATGACAATATAAAGAATAAATGCCCTCCACAGGTCTCAAATCTATGGGCAATAGCTTCTCCCATAAAAGAGTATAATTGACTTTCAGTACAAGATTTAGGATGGAGAGAAATATCTAAAGTACTCAATTCACCTCACGTAAATCCTCTGTTTTTATACACTTTAAAAATTCAATTTTCAAGAACAAATTCATATTCTAAAAAAGAATATAGTGGTACAATATGCAGTTTTCCTGAAGATTCTCCTTCATCTTTTTGAGGGTAGAATATATTTTTATATCTATCTACATCTTCAGAATCTAAAAGTAAAGAGTCTTCTGGATAAGAAAGAACTCATAGAATACCAGCGTCATAGGAAACTTTAGAATTCTTTCAAAACTCACAAGTAGCTATAAGTTTTGCTCAATAAAAACGTGCTGAGACTTGAGCATCAGGAAAAGCTTCACCATATATGTTTTTTACTCTTTCAATACAAATTAAACGTGCAACTTGAATCTCAATATCTTGAAGATTATGCCATTGTGTATCTACATCTCAAAAAAAATGTACTTGTACTTTTCCATGATTCAATCGGGTAGAAAAACCTTCATTTGCTCAGTATGACTCTACGAAATAGGAAATTCTTTCATCAATTATCTCCTTATTTTGCTCAAAAAATAGATTTTTTTTAGAGTCATCAGTACATGCATCTATTTGTTCTTGAATTTGTGCTATAACAAAAAATCATCATTTCTGAATATCTAAATGAACTTCCCTTTGTGCAAGAGTATGGACGTCTATTGTCTTAAGAAAACCATCTTGGTAGTTTGCAGCTTTTTCTCAAGCAAAAACAGGCAATTCATAAAAAAAGTCTGAATTCTGCAGTTTTAAAAGGGCTTTTGATCACTTTTGAAGTATTATACCGTCTTGTACTTGAAGAAAAGAAAATTCGTGAGCATTTTCTCAAAAATATTCTCAGAGTGATATAAGTTCTGTAGAAAATTCAGAAAAATAATAAAGTTCTCATAAAATAATCAGAAATATTTCACCATTTACTTGAGCAACTTGTATATCTTCTAGAGAAATGTAAGATGGATTTCATGTGATTTGATGTGAAAAAAGGAGAAATTTTGATACTGCGGTTACTTCATCAGATTGTCATACATCTTCCGAATACAAGACAACTTTCCCCTTTTGAAGTCATATAATACCTTTCTTAGATTTCACAATAGGCTCGATTCAAACTGGAAAAGAATTTTCTAAGTCAGAGGTATGAGAAGTCTCTGGAGCATCAAGAAAATCAATCCTATTTCATACAGAAATATCAAAAACCATAAAAGAGTATATTTACTTTTAAAAAAATGACCTAATACAATAATAACATTTTTTGTCAAATTTGCTAATTATTTATATTTATTTATAATTAAAAATCAAGAAAATTTGATTAATTTTGTTTTTTCTTACAATAGCATTGCTTTAAAAAGCTTTTTTAGCGCCCATAGCTCAGTTGGATTAGAGCGCAGCCCTGCGAAGGTTGAGGCCACAGGTTCGAGTCCTGTTGGGCGTACCATAAATGACTTAAGCTCCCATAGCTCAGCTGGAAGAGCGTCGGGCTTCGAATCCGAAGGTCGCAGGTTCGATAC